>JANQFT010000516.1 GCA_028277685.1 Phycisphaeraceae bacterium | reverse complement strand
GGTGTATTACCTGGGCACAAAAATTTCATAGCTGCGGCGTCCGCGCCGCTGTCATTTCACCTCACCACATCTCGGGGAGAAACGAATGCCTCAAACCATCACTCAGATTCCATTGCGCAACTTGCGCGCTCACCCATCCAACAGCAACGTCATGCCGGATGATCGCATGGCGAAGCTGACCGAACACATTCGCAACACCGGGCGTTACCCACCGTTGATCGTCAGGACCATGTCGGATGTCGGATGTGGGATGGCGGATGTTACTGAGAATACATCCGACATCCGACATTCCCCATCCGACATCTGCTACCAGGTTCTCGACGGCCACCACCGCTGGCAGGTGCTGCAAACGCTCGAACACGAACACGCAGCCTGCATCGTGTGGGAGGTGGATGACGAGCAGGCGTTGGTGTTGCTCAGCACGCTCAACCGGTTGGAGGGGCACGACGAGCCGCATCGCCGGGCCAACATGCTGTTGGAGCTGCGCGACCGGTTCGGCCAAAGCGCCACCGACCTTGCCCGGCTGCTGCCTGACACCGCGCAGGACATCCACAAACTGCTCGCGCTCCATGATGCGCCACCACCCCCCGCGCCGCCGCCGCCCCTCAGCAGTATGAAGCGTGCGGTGAGTTTTTTTCTGCTGCCGGATGAAATTGACCAACTCGAAACCACCCTTGCACGCTTCGATGGTCCCCGTGAACAAGCCCTCATGCAACTGATTAACCAGGGAGAAACTGAAGATGAGTCTGCAAAGTATGCCTGACAAAGTACGCAAGAACATGCGCGACATGCTGATGTGTATTTACGAACACAACAGCGACCTGGCGGAGTTGGCCAAAGCGCTCAACATCACCATCAACGACCTGCTGCGGCTGAACAACACCGAACGCATCATCGACACGCTGGACGACCTCCGCCGCCTCGGCCATGCGCAGAGCAGTCTGTATGCCGGTCGCTTCCGCAACCATGTGGTGCAACGTTTGCTGCAGATCGCCGCCGATGCGGGCAGTGACGAAACCGCCCGGCGGGCCTGTGTCGATCTGCTGAAACACACGCAACCCGACAGTGATAGGTCGGCGCATCGAACACTGGACGAGTTGACGGAGATGGCGGTGAAGCCGATCGACGTGCAGGCGTTGCTGGCCGAGCTTGGTCGGGCCACGGTTGAAGGAGGGGACCGCCATGCAAATGACTGAACTGACACCGGACATGTTGACCCGGGTTCCGCCACGCGACCGGTATGAGTTGCATGCGTGGCTACGTTTGATGTTGGGCATCGATGTGCCGCCGGTGCCGCGCTGTTGTGATCATGCTTCGCCTTTGGATTATCTGGATCACGTGTTCTTCGAGCGGCCGGGCAACGCGGTGGTGTGGGCCAACCGCGGGGGCGGTAAGACGTATTACGGCGCGGTGGCCACGCTGTTGGACATGCTGTTCAAGCCGGGCATCGAGATTCGCATCCTCGGCGGGAGCTTCAACCAGTCCGACCGGATGTACGAATACCTGCGCGATATGTTGGAACGACCGGGCCTGCGTGAGATGGTGGCTCGTCGGGCCACGCGGCAGGGGGTGCGGCTGGTCAACGGTTCGCGCGTGGAACTGCTGGCCCAGGTGCAAACCAGTGTGCGCGGCCAGCGGGTGCAGAAGCTGCGTTGTGATGAAGTGGACCTGTTCTTGCCGGAGGTGTGGCAGGCGGCGCAGTTCGTCACCCGCAGCAAGCAGTGCGGCAACGTGGCGGTGCGCGGTTCGATCGAGTGTTTCAGCACCATGCATCGCTCATTCGGCCTGATGCACGAACTGGTATCGATGGCGGCGGGAGCGATGGAGCATGAGGCACCTTCGTACAAACTGTTTCCGTGGTGCGTGCTGGATGTGATGTCGCGTTGTGATCGCAGCGGGCCTTGCGAGCTTTGCCCGTTGTTTCAGTGGTGTGAAGGTCACGCACGTGAGGGCCGGGGGTTCGTGCCGGTGCAGGATGTGATCGAGCAACAGGTTTTCAGCAGCCACGCCTATTTCAACAGTGAGATGCTTTGTCGCAAGCCGAGCCTGCGTCACCTGGTGTACCCGATGTTCGATGAGCAACGGCATGTGAAGGCGGTGAAGCCGCGCGAAGACGGTGCGTGGATCGGCGGGATGGACTTCGGCGTGCGCAGCCCGTTTGTGATGCTGTGGGCGCAGGCGATACCGCGGGGGGATGGCGACTGGTGTATCCACGTCATCGATGAGTACGTGCAGGCTGACCGGACGGTGGATGAGCACATGGCGGCGATGACTGCGCGCGATTGGCCGCGGGTGGATTGGGTGGCGTGCGATCCTGCGGGGGGCGCTCGGAATGAGCATACGGGCATCAGCAGTATCGCCCTGGTCGAACGAAGCGGTTACCGCGTGCGCGCGGCCAGATCAAAAATCACGCACGGCATCGAATGGGTCAGGCGCTACTTGCAACCCGCCGATGGCACCGCGCCTCGTTTGACCATCCACCCCCGCTGTCGTGAGTTGATCAGGGCGCTGGGGACGTATCACTTCGACCCCGAACAACACGACCGTGAGATACCGATGAAAGACGGCCCCGACCACACCGCCGACGCGCTAAGGTACATGTTGGTGAACCTGCAGCAACCGACGGGGAAGGTAAAACGCAGGGATTGGTAGGGAGCAACCATGCGGTTGGTAGCTGCGGCGTTTGCGCTGCAGGCGGAATCTACATCAGCGCGACAATGATGTACAACACGATTGCCGCGGCCACCATGAACAGCAGGATCATGCCGGTCAGGCGCACGGCCTGTTGGGGCAGGTCTTTCAGGTCGGGCATTTTCAGCGTGCGGTAGACCAGGGAGATGACAAACGCCAGCGGGATGATCAGCAGCATCCAGATGTCGTCCACGGGCAGCGGTTCGAGAAATGGGCGCCAGGCCAGGGTGGTCAGCAGGTTCATCATGCGGTGCCCTCCCGGGTGACGAGTTTGCCGCGCACCGGTTCATTGCTGATGCGTTTGGGGTGGACGACGACATCCAGGATGCACAGCAGGTTGAGCAGGCCGGCCATGGCACAGTAGAGCGTGCCGATTTCGTTGACGCGGCCGACTGATCGGATGTAGGGGAGTTTGGATGGGTCGGCCTTGAGCAGGGCGAGGCGGGCTTCGTTCATGGCGCGGTATCGGGCTTCGCTGGGAATGTACTTTGCCTGCAGGTTGTTCTGCATCATGTACTGCTCGGCCGCACGCTCGAACTCGACGTATTTCATCTCCTGGAAGTGGCCGATGGCCGGGGCGATCGGTGAGAACAGGCACTGGCCGGCGAACCAGAGTTTTTGTTCGCGCTGGTTGATCACGTCGATGCCGCCGATCAGCAATCCGGCGATGAACAGGGAAAAAAGCGAGATCATGATGATGAGTCCTCGCTTTTTTTCGCCGATGAGGATATGCCCCAGGCCGGGCACCAGATAGCCGGCGACGGCGGGTCCGGGGTGGAAAACAAGTGGCGGTTGGGTCGCAGAAGCAGCGGTCAAATCAGGCTCCGGCAAAGGTCGCAAGACGGTTGGCGTTGTCGTCGAATGGTTACCCGACAAAAATCTCTTTCACTCGTACAGCATTACGAGTTGACAGCCGACAAAGTTTGGTTAGTTTACCGCGGTGCTGCCGCGACGGATAGCCCCGTAAGTATCACCCACCTCAGGAGGTCCGGTAATGACCGCGATGCTCGAAGCCAGTGCCACATCATGGATCGAGATGTTGGATGAGCGTAGCGCCCCAGACATGGTGGCCGATGAGTTCACCTCGGATTGGCGCCGTTCGATTTTGCCAAGAATCAACGGTGACGATCTGGATGATGATGACATTTTTGACGATGAAGATGATGACGACCTCGACGACGAGTACGACGACGAGGGTCTCGATGACGAGTTCGATCTGGATGACGATGACGATCTAGACGACGACCTCGACCTCGGCGACGACGACGATATCTAAGCGGTGAACGTTTACGCTCCTGCTTCACGTCGCCCATCGCCGACCAACGCAGGAGCCAGACGCTCATGACAGATCAACAGCCTTCTGAGCCGTTCGATGGTCCATGCCGACGCGGTGGCGACCGCCGCCAATCGGATAACGACCGCCGTGAATCCGTGGTCGACCGTCGCGCCGGTGCCGACCGTCGCGGAACGCGCACGGGTTTGGAACGTCTGCGTGGCCCGGGGCGGCGACGCAGCGAATTCGCCAAGAGCGCTGAAGAAGGCGAGATGTCCACCGAACAGTTCCTGTTCATCATGGCCGTCGACGCCTACAAGCGCGTGAACAACACGCCGTTCCCCACCTGGACCGAAGTGCTCGAGATCATCCGCAAGATCGGCTACCGCAAAACCATGCCCTGCGAATTGAACCTGCCTAACACCGAAGACTGGTCCGAAGAACCCGACACCCCCGCCATGCCCGCACCGGCTGACACCGACGACGCCGAAGCGGACGATTCAACGCTGGATAACACGGTGTTCTGAAACGCGGAACTGATTTCGCACTGAATAGAAATGACTCTCCACGCGTTCGACGAAAGTCGAACGCGTTTATCGTTTGCATGTGCAGCATCGCGGACGATGCCGCTGCAACATCATGAACACATGCATCGATCACAGCTGCGTCGTCCGCGACGCTGCACACGAACACGCCCCCTGCGTTTTTCGCAAGATAAACTTGTGATGCGCGATGTGGTGTACCACAATATCATCAGTGACAGGGGGCCACTTCCTGCGAAGGCATCGGGGTGGTCAGAACTTACAGTCTAATTGCCGTGCCTGGGTGTTGGCCCGGGGTGTTGGAGGTTACGCATGGCGAAGTCCACAGAGAAACCGACCCAGCCGGCCGTAGAAGTCACCGTTGAACAGTCACTTTGGCTGAAACCGCTCAAGGCTGATCTGCGCAAGCTGTTCACGTCACTCGGCAAAGCAACGGCAGATGCTGCGGTAGGACGATGGGAAAACGTCGCCAAAGATGCGCTCGACGCATTAACCGCGCTCGGCGTCAAAGCCACTCCCGGCCAATGCGCCGCCCGGCTGATCACCCGCTCCATCGCTGTGGCATGGGGCAATGTGCTTGCTCAGTCTGCGGATCTGCTGCCTGCAAAAGATGAGGCGAACATTCCGGATCAGACCAGGTTCGTTCAGCACATCACCCAGCGCATCACATCCGAAGCGCATCATGTCACGAAAGACCTGTTCGATCGCCCGGCCGACATGCCGATTGCAAAGGCAACCGAAAAAGCGCTCGAGTATTTCCTCGAAGCCGTCGGCCTGCCTGACCCGCAACCGAAGCAACTTTCCGTAGGCTTCCGCCATGAATTCGTGCGCGCCCTTCATGCGGAATACGCAGCCAGCGCGTCCACGTATGAAACACTGCTGCGCTCACTCCGCAATCCGTTCTCGCCGGCGGAACTTCGTGAGCGCCAATGGCAACGTTACGCCGCCTCGCTTGATCGGCAGGTCTCCAGTCGCGTCCTCGGCGAACCGTTCGGCCTGCGCTCAATCTTCGTCGAACCCAATGCCTTCTATCAGGAGCAAAAGAAAAGCAAGAAGCGCGGCCAGCCTGCGAAGCATCATCCGGATACGCCCAGCAGGGTTGGCGAGGACGATGCCGACAAGATCAATAACGTGGTCGAACTGCGGCAGTCGCTCGAACATTGGATCGAACAGGCTGATGCTTCCCTGCCGATTCGTGTCATCACCGGTGGGCCCGGCTCCGGCAAGTCCGCCTTCGCCAAAATGTTCGCCGCCGACCTTGCCCTGCAAGGCAAGCACGTGCTCTACATCCCGCTCCACCTGCTGGACCTCACCGGGGAACTCAAGCAATCCATTCACAGTTACTGCGAGTATCAGGCCGACCGCCCCGATGCGCCGCTCGATCCCGAAACGGGTCCGAAGCGATTGCTCATCATCCTCGATGGTCTGGATGAACTGTCCAAGCTCAGCAAAGCGCTGGAAACCGTCGCGTGCGATTTTCTCACGGAAGTCGAACGCACCGTCAGCAACCTGAACGATGGCGGCCTGCGTGTGCAGGTGCTCATCTTTGGTCGCCCCGTGGCTGTCTCTCCCATCGAATCGCGCTTACGCCAGGAAGGCAGCATTCTGCATCTGCTGCCTTTCGTGATGAAATCGCAGGATGGCTACCACGATCCACAGAAACTCCTGGAGGCCGACTTACGCACCACATGGTGGAAAAAGTACCAGACCGCACTCGGTCAGGAGGCGGTTGGTTTGCCTGAGGACCTGAAGCGGGAAGACCTTCAGGAGATCACCGCTGAACCTCTGCTGGGACACCTGGTCGCCATGTCCTACCAGCGCGGCAAGGTCAATTTCAGTCAGGAAGTGAACCTCAATGTGATCTACGGCGACCTGCTGCACCGTGTCTACGAACGCAATTACGCCGGCGGGCGGCATCGTGCGGTGAAAGACCTTCGGTTGCAGGAAGATGAATTCCTTCAGATTCTTGAACAGGTTGCAGCCTCAGCCTGGCATAGTGGTGAGGTGCGCACCACCACTGCCAAACAGGTCATGCAGTATTGCCGTGATGCAGGTTTGGAGTCTTACTTGCAGCGCTTTGAGCAGGGCGCGAAAGAGGGCGCCACCCGGTTGTTCGTCGCCTTCTACTTCCAACAGCACAGCGTGAGCGACAACGATGATAAACTCTTCGAGTTCACCCACAAATCATTCGGCGAGTATCTCACCGTCCTGCGCATCGTCCGCGGCCTCAAACGCATCAGCACCCAACTCGAGCGGCGACAAGCCACCCCCGGCGACGGCTGGAGCGAAGCCGACGCCCTGGTCGAATGGGCCAAAATCTGTGGCCCCACGCGCTTTGACTATGACCTGATGCACTTTCTGCGTCAGGAGATGCAGATTCAAAAACGCAGCGACCTTGGTCAATGGCAGACCTGGCTGATTCAACTGATCAACCACATGCTCACCCACGGCTATCCGGTTGAGCATGTATCACCCGGCAGCACTTACCGTCAGATGGATCAAATCGCACGCCATGCAGAGGAGGCACTGTTTGTCACGCTGCACGCGGTCTCATGCGTGACAGAGGAGATCAGCCTGATCGACTGGCCCAAACCCACAAGCGCGGGTGATGTCATCCACCGGATTCGAGGTCAGCGGGAAGCTGTGGGTGATACTCCGCTCTTGGAGTGTCTGGAAAGGCTCTCGTTGCGAGATCAGCTTCTATACATGCAGGATCTCTACGGGGCATGCCTTAACCGATGTGATCTACGTGGCGTTAGATTAGCGCTTGCATGCATGTGGGAAGCGCAACTCAATGCTTGTGACCTCAGCAACGCCGACCTCAGCAACGCCGACCTCAGCGGCGCCGACCTCCGTGGCGCTAAACTCATTGACGCCAATCTCCGCGACGCCAATCTCAGCGGCGCCCACTTCAGCTGTGCCGACCTCCGCGGCGCGAAGTTGCCGAAGGGGTTTGTGCCGCCAGCGGATTGCATCACGTGATGTTGTGATCGCAGCATCACGGACAATGCAGAGCGCAGAACAGCACCGGGGACGGTGCAGCTTCTAAGGATGGGAGAACGTGAAGCGTCAGCACCGCGGGAATGATAGCTGCGGCGTCAGCGCCGCTGTGTATGAAAACAACACCGCGGACGGTGCAGTTTTGGTAAGATGATGTGTGTTGTGCATCGGTGGTAGCTGCGTTGTCGTGGCGCTGCGTATGAAGACAGCATCGCGGACGATGCAGCTGTGATATCATGATGAGTGACACGGATCATTCATAGCTGCGTCGTCGGCGACGCTGCATGTGAAAGGGGTGTGTGGGTGGCGGTTTATCTTTTTACATTTCATGCGTATCGGTCGTGGATGCCGGATCATCCGCGGGGGTATGTGCGGCGGGGGACGGGGATACTCAAACCTGACTCGGACGCGGCGACGGCCTACAACGCGGTGGCGCGGGATGAACGCATTGTGTTTGATGATCCGCGCTGCGCGCAGATCATCGAGGCGGTGCGCGATTTGTGTGAACGCAAGCGGTGGCGATTGCACGGCGTGACCGTTGTGTGGACGCACGTGCACGTGCTGGTGAGTTGGCAAGGCTACATCGATTCGGCGCGGGTGCGGGCGGTGTTGAAGCGGGCAATCACCACGTGGTTGCGCGATGTGGCGGGTGAACGGCGACGGTGGCTGTCACGCGCCGGCAGCGTCAAGCGCGTGCGAGATCGCAAGCACTTCAATCATTTGATGCAACGGTATCTGCCCGCGCATCGCAGGTATGGGGGGAGGCAGTGGTATGAGGGGGATAGATAATAAACAGCACCGCGGACGGTGCAGCTGTGGCGGTGGTGACGCTTACTCGTAGTAGGCGGCGTTCTTTTCGATGTATTCCTGCCATTCTTCGGGGAGGTCTTCTTCGGGGAAGATGGCTTTGACGGGGCATTCGTCGACGCACAGGCCGCAGTCGATGCAGGTGTCGGGGTCGATGTACAGCATCTCGGCGGTTTCGAATTCCGGCTCGTCTTTGGTCGGGTGAATGCAGTCGACGGGGCAGACATCCACGCAGGCGGTGTCTTTGGTCCCGATGCAGGGTTCAGCAATGATGTGAGGCATGGTGTGTTCCTTACGGAAAGGCACGAAGGCATTGAGGCACGCAGGCACGAAAGCCTTTAACGTGAGCGTCTAAGAGCAGTATATGCCGATGGGGCTGGACGGCAAGCGGGGGTGCGGGTGAATTCGATCACGTAGACATAGAAAAAACCGCAGCCTTGCGACTGCGGTGGGTGCGGGTTGCACCGGTGGGAAAACCGGGTGCGGTGGATCAGTTGGCCTGGGGTTGGTTGAGGATGAGTCGTTTGAATTGCTCGCGTGATTTCTCGTACTGCTCCAGTTCGCCGTACAGGTCGCCCAGCTTCAGGCGGATACCCCGCTGGACGGTGGGGTCTTTCACCTTGGGCAGCAGTTGTTCGAGAATCTCGGCGTACTGCTTTTCACTACTCACGCGATCTTCCAGCGAGATGACCGCCAGGACACCGGTCTTGGAGGGATCGTCCGCGATCTCAGCGACGGTTTCGATCAGTTCGAGCATGGCGTGGAATTCGTCGATGTGCTCCAGTTCATCGTGTTCGAATTCAAAGTCGTCATCGTCATCCGCCCGCAGTTGGGTGGGGGCGATGAGGGCGGTGAGAATCGAGAAGGCGACGATCAGGCTGGCGCCGACCCAGAGTTTGCGATGCGTGGCATGCATGATGTTTTCTCCTGTGCGGTTTTGGTCTGCGGTGAACGGAATTTCAGTGACTTGGTGGGCATGGCCCGACGCCCGGGCAGCTTCATGGCCATGCGCCTGGTGGATATTGTTGCCTGTTTGAGAACGGGCAGATCAGCGGTGGTGAGCTTCGGGATGTCGAGCTTGGCTGACGTTCGCGCGGTGCGCGGGGGCACCGGTGTGATTTCAGGCCCGCGCGGCAAACCGATCATGATCAACACCACCGCGGCAGCGGCGGTGATGAAACCGATCGAGCGCCAGGGGAATCGATGCGGTAACGGCGGCGGGGTGATGTCGGCGGCGAGATGGCCGGGGTACCTGGTCTGCTGGTAGGCATCGCATGCGGTATCGAGTTGTTGACGGAGTTTGGTCATGCGGGTCGACTCCAGCGTTGCTTCAGGTTGCGTAGCGCCTGCCAGATGGTGGCCTTCACGGTGCCGGCGGCGCAGTCCATGGCGTGTGCCGTCTGGTCGATGGAAAGTTGTTCGAAGTAGCGGAGGATGATCGCTTCACGTTGACGTTCGGGCAGATCGGTCAGCAGTGCATGCAGTCGTGCGTGCTGCTCAGCGGTGCTGATGTTTGATGCGGGTGATGGTTCATCGGTGGCGGCATCGGGTAACTGGTGGTTTGAAGGTACGGCGCGACGCCGGCGGTGTTCGCGGCAAACGTTGAGGGCGATGCCGAGCGTCCAGGTGCGCAGTTGTGATTGCCCTTTGTACTTCGGCAGGTGTTGCAGGAAGCGGACGGCGGTTTCCTGGGTGGCATCTTTGGCGGTATCGGGATCGCGCAGCAGTGAAAGGCAGAATCGGTAGATCACATCCTGCAGTTGGGTGAGCAGTTGACTGCGGGCATCGGTGTTGCCTTGCTGGGCGAGGGCGATCATGTCGGCCACGGCAGGCGGAGGCGGCACTTCCGGGGGTTCCGGGGGCGGGTTGTGCAGGGCGGCTGCCAATTGCGTCATGATTCTACCGGTATGGGATCGATCATCTCATCTTACTGGTCGTGAGTGCGGGGGATCGGTGGTGGGTTTAGTGAAAAATATGCAGCACCGCGGACGGTGCAGCTGTGACGGATGGGCGGGTGAAACCAAATTTGCGCATGAAAAAAGGTGCCGGCTAAGGCACCCTTTTTATGGTTCGCTCCGAATGCTGTGAAACCGCGGTTTGTGGGGCCGTCGAATGTGTTTGGAGCAGACGGCCCCGAGGAGAAGCCTCCGTTACATCGGAGGCCAGCGTACGGGTTTAGCGACGGCGGCGTGTAGCCTTCTTCTTCGTCGCTTTCTTCTTGGCTACCTTTTTCTTGGCAACCTTCTTCTTTGCGACCTTCTTCTTGGCAACCTTCTTCTTGGCTACCTTTTTCTTGGCCTTCTTCTTCGCGACCTTCTTCTTGGCTACCTTCTTTTTGGCAACCTTCTTCTTGGCCTTCTTCTTCGCGACTTTCTTCTTGGCTACCTTCTTCTTGGCAACCTTCTTCTTCGCGACCTTCTTCTTGGCAACCTTCTTCTTGGCTACCTTCTTCTTCGCGACCTTCTTCTTGGCTACCTTCTTCTTGGCAACCTTCTTCCGTGCAGCCTTCTTAGCCATGGCTTGCGTCTCCTTTCACAAAGCCATTCGGAGCGTGATGTCAATTTAATTGTGGTTAGAAACCGATGTCAACCAGTTTTTTACATCGTTGGAGTTCTTATCGGCGGTGAAGTCGGCGCTACTTGAGGTAAAAAGTGACATGAAAGCGCGTGAAGTCGGTGCAAGATCGTTGTGTTCGCAGTGACTTAAGACGGAATCACAAAGGGCGCAAAGACACAAAGGCACGGAGACGGACCTTTGAATGGTCGACACGTGCCTTACGAAATCGCGTCATTGTGCCTTCGTGTCTTTGCATCCTTTGTGATATCGCGCGTGGTGAGGCTGCATTGTGGGAAGTGGGTAGCGCCCGTACAATCACCCACTTAACCCCGCACGGCCGAGGCCCGGAGAACCCCGATGAGCAACGAAATTCGTAAACCCATGGTGGTGATCGTTCGTGATGGTTGGGGTACCAACCCCAACACGCCGGAGCACGATGAATTCAATGCGATCAAGATCGCCAGCACCCCGCGCGGTGATGCATTGCTGGAAAAATACCCGTGGACGCTGATCGCGACATCCGGTGAAGATGTCGGCCTGCCCGACGGCACCATGGGCAACAGCGAAGTGGGCCATCAGAATATCGGGGCGGGACGGATCGTGTACCAGGATTCGGTGCGCATCACCAAAGCCATTCGTGAAGGCGAATTTTTTGAGAACGATGCGCTTTGTGCGGCGGTGGATCAGGCGAAATCAAGCGGCGGCACCGTGCACCTGATGGGCCTGGCTTCGGATGTGGGGGTGCACTCGCTGCTGGGGCATCTGTATGGATGCGTCGAGCTTTGTGCGAAGCGGGATCAGAAGAAGGTGGCGATCCACTGCTTCACCGACGGCCGGGATTCTGGGCCGTTCACCGGAAAAAATTTCCTGGCGGATGTGGAATCCCGATGCAAAGACCTCGGCGTGGGGCAGATCGCCAGCATCATCGGGCGGTACTACGCGATGGACCGTGACAACCGTTGGGAACGCGTGAAGCTGGCTTACGACCTGCTGACCGGCCGGGCGGAAGCGGACAATTTCGCCAGCGTGTCCGAGGCCGTGCAGAATTATTACGACAACCCGGTGAACGATTCGCAGCAGGGCGATGAGTTCATCACCCCGCGCACAATCGGTGATGCGGCTGCGACGCGTATCAAAGATGGTGATGCGGTCATCTTCTTCAACTTCCGTGGCGACCGCCCGCGCGAAATCACCCGCGCGTTCATCATGGACGAGTTCTACGGCCACGTGAAGGAATCGCCTGACACCGGTGAGAAAGGTTTCGACCGCGGCGAAAAACTCAACCTGCACTACGTCACCATGACCGGCTACGAAACGGAACTGAACACGCTGGTGAACGGCGTGGCGTTCCCCAAGCCGCCCAAGATGAAAAACACCGCGGGTGAATTCCTGGCGAACAAGGGTTTGACGCAGTTCCGTTGTGCGGAGACGGAGAAGTTCCCGCACGTCACGTTCTTCTTCAGCGATTATCGTGATGATGAATTCCCCGGTGAAGATCGTGAGATGGCGCAGTCGCCGCAGGTGGCCACGTACGACCTGCAACCGGAAATGAGTGCGCCGCAGGTGCGGGACATCGTGCTGAACGCGCTGGATCGTGATTACGATTTTATTCTGGTTAACTTCGCGAACGGGGATATGGTGGGGCACACAGGTAAACTCGATGCGGCGGTGAAGGCGTGTGAGGCCGTGGATGATTGCGTGGGCGCGATCGTCGATAAGACCTTGGCCAAGGGTGGCCAACTGATCGTCACGGCTGACCATGGTAACTCCGAGCAACTGTGGGACCCCGGCACCAACGCCCCGCACACTGCGCACACCACATATGAGGTGGAAATGATCGTGGTGGATGAACGTTTCACAGGCGATGGGAAAGTCGAACTGAAAGAAGGCGGTCGCCTGGCGGACATCATGCCCACGGCCTTCGCGCTGATGGGATTGGACAAACCGGAAGAAATGACCGGGCAAAGCCTGCTGCCGTAACGGCCTCGGCTGACGTACAAT
>JANQFT010000393.1 GCA_028277685.1 Phycisphaeraceae bacterium | reverse complement strand
ACTCGATGATGGCCAACGCATCTGGCCGATCCTCACGCGCGCACAATACCTGATCAATCAGATTCGCCACCAACTTTTGCTGATGCTGGTGCCGCTGCTCACGCTGCTGGCGTGGAGCCAGTTGGTCGACCAGTTGGTGGCAACAGGTTACTTACCCACGGCGATCTCCGGCGGACTCCTCGCGGTGGGCGGGATGGGCGTGTTCGTGCTTTCGCCGTTGATCATCCGATACCTGTGGGACACCCAGCCGATGCCGGATGGCGAAATTCGTCACATGCTGCTGGAGCTATGCCAGCGTCATCAGGTGAAGGTGCGTGAATTGTTGCTGTGGCGCACCTACGGCGGACTCATCAACGGTGCGGTGATGGGCCTGGTCAGCCCGCTGCGGTACATCCTGTTGACCGATGGCCTGCTTGATCAATTGCCCCCTAAACACGTCGAAGCGGTGATGGCCCACGAACTCGGGCACGTGCGCCGCCGTCACATGCCCTGGATGATCGCCTGCGCGATCGGGCTGCTCATGGGCGTGATGGCGATGATGGATCTTGTGGCCAGCGGCATCTTCGCCCTGATCGAACAAGTCAGCGCCGATGCGCTTTCACCGTGGGTGACCGATGGGCAATTCACCGGATCGGCGGATGAGTTATTCGGCAGCGGGTTGATGTTGATCGGCATGATCGTGTGGATGCCGGCTTTTGGTTTTCTTTCGCGGCGCATCGAACGCCAGGCAGACACGTTTGCCGTGCAGCACCTCACCCAGAACGATGCGGCACAGCGCATCATCACGGTGGAAGCTGCCGATACCATGGCCGGCGCTTTGGCCAATGTCGCCCGACTGAACAACGTCGCCCCCACCCGCCGCAGTTGGCGACACGGTTCGATTCAATGGCGCATCGACTACTTAAGAAGCCTGGCCGGTACGCCGGTGGACCAATGCGCGGTCGATCGCTTGCTGCCGCGTTTACGTTGGGGTTGCATCGCGCTGGGCCTGGCCGCGGTGATGTTGTGGACGGTGGGATAAACGCTTTTTTTGCTACGAAGGCGCGAAGATGCGAAGTTTCTGGTTTGGCTGTCCCTTCGCGTCTTCACGACGTCGTGGCCCATTGTCTTTTGCCTGCTACAATGCCGCCATGCGGTTTGTGAAGATGCATGGTGCGGGTAACGATTATGTCTACGTCAACGGCTATGCCCAGACGGTGCACAATCCGGTTGCGCTCGCAACGCAGATCAGCAACCGCCACTTCGGCGTAGGTAGCGATGGTTTGATTTTGCTGCTTCCCCCGGAAACCGGCGTTGATGCCGATGTGCGGATGCGCATGTTCAATGCTGATGGCAGCGAAGCGGAAATGTGCGGCAACGGCATCCGATGCCTGGCCAAACTCGCGCATGATCACGGTGTGTGCGATGCGAAGCCCATGCGCGTACAGACCGGCGCGGGAGTGTTAAGCATCAACTATGCACTGGACAACCAAGGCAAGCTCACCACCGCAACCGTCGACATGGGTGAGCCGATTTTCGACCTGCCGGCAGTTCCGGTGGATGCATCTAAGCTGGACGAACAGATCACTGATGCCACGTTCGTCAGCATGGGCAATCCACATGCGGTTTTCTTTCTGGATGAAGATCAGCCGATCATCAATCCAACGCTCGGTGCACAGCTTGAAGTGCATGCGGCTTTCCCCAATCGTATGAACATCCACTTCGTGCATGTGAACAGCCCCAGCGAAGTGACGGTATACCACTGGGAGCGCGGTAGCGGCGCGACATTGGCCTGCGGCACCGGCGCCTGCGCGGTGTGCGTGGCCGGCGTACTGACCGGCAAGACCGAACGCAACATTACCGCGCATCTGCCGGGCGGCGATTTACAGTTGGAATGGCGCGAGGCAGACAACCACGTTTATATGACCGGTCCGGCGGCGGAAGTGTTCACCGGTGATTGGCCGGAGTAATCCACTAAGCGCGACGCAGCGCGAGAATCAATTCCACTTTGCCCACCTGCTCGTTCAGGGCGCCGGCGATTTCAAGGGGCGATCGACCAGCATCAGCCAGTTCGTAGATGCGTGCGACCGCGGGGTCGAGCGGTTCCTCGGCAGGTTCTTCTGCTTTTTTCTTTGCCGGCTTGCGCTTTGGCTTGGTTTGGTCCGATGTTTTCACATCCGGTGCCGGTGCATTCGACTGTTTCGCGGCAGTACCGATCATACGACCGCCGGCCAGTTCATCCTTGGGAGTAACATCACCGGTGAGCACGGTGATGCGCCGGTCGGCTTCTTCGATCAGTTTTTCCAGGCGCACCGATTTGGCGTCGAGCTGCGCGCTGAAGCGGCGGGTCAGTTCCTCAAGCTCCACCATCATGGTGCGCATGTCGTCTTTCATGCCATGCGTCTGCTTGATGCGCTCGAGTTTTTCGTGCGCGTTGAGTTGGGGTTCATGACGCTGGCGTTTGAGTCTTTTGCGCAAGACGACCAGGAAGGTGGCGGTCATCAGGATGATGGCGACCACCATCAGCCATTCGCCGACTTCGGTAAGTTGGGCCAACGTGCTCATCATGCATCAAGCCCTTCCTGCTCGGCGAGCCACCGCTGGGCTGCAGCATTCGCTGCGGCAAGCACCTGGCGCACCGGCACACCATGCTGTTCGGCACCGGCTTCAGCGTCAGCGTATTCGCACTTGGTGACCACAGGTCGACCGTCCATGCTGCCTACCTTGATGCGCATCTGCCCGAAGGGGGTGATGACCTTCACATGATGGCGGTGCAGTACCATGCGATCCCATGAGCGCATGCGCAGGCCGAACGAGCCGGTCAGTTGCAGCATCTGTTTGGCGAGTGCA
>JANQFT010000230.1 GCA_028277685.1 Phycisphaeraceae bacterium | reverse complement strand
TTCGATTCCGGTCGCCTCAAGGGCTTCCGCGTGCCCGGTTCGCGCTTTCGCCGTATCCCGCCCGAAGAGTTGCTCCGCTGCATGATGGACAACGACATCCCACAGGATCTGCTCGACGGCGGCAAACGTCGTGTGCTCGTCGTGGACGATGATGAACAGATCGTCGAACTGTTCTGCGATGTGCTCAACCGCGATGGCCGCTTTGAAGTGCGCTCTGCCGCCACCGGTTACGACGCCGGCGTGGCTACCACCGAATTCAAGCCCGACCTGATGATTCTCGACTACATGCTGCCGGATGTGAACGGCAACGTCGTCTGCCGCACGGTGCGCAGCAACAGTGACCTGGACAACATGAAGATCATCATCGTGTCCGGCGTGGTTAACCAGGATGAAATTGATGACCTGCTTCAGGCCGGTGCCGACGACTTCGTGAAGAAGCCGTTCAACATCGAAAAGCTGGTCGCACGCATTGGTGAGTTGCTGGAACTGGCGTAAGCACGACGAACGGCGTGGCTGGATACCGCGCACCTTCAACACGAGCGAGACGCATGACCACCTCGGCTGATCCGAATTCGATTCGCCGCATCGAACTGATCCTGCAGCAGGTTGAAGCATTGCCCACGCTTCCCGCAGTGGCCATGCGTCTGCTGCAACTGACCAGCAATGAAGAAGCCGATGCACGGCAGGTGATCGACCTGGTCAGAGCCGATCAGGCGATGACGGCCAAAATCCTGGCCATGTGCAACGCAGCGTCTACCGGTGTACGCAGTGATGCGGTGACCGTCGATCGTGCGGTGGTGCTGCTGGGTTTCGAAGCCATTCGTAACGCCGTGCTGTCGATCAAGGTGTTCGAAACGTTTGCGGAAGAAGACAGCACAAGCAAAGCAGAGGAAGCGGTGGGCTTCACCCGCCCGTCGTTCTGGCGACACTGTTTGGCGGTGGGTATCGCGGCGGAACTGATCGCGGTGGCGCACCCGGAACTGAAGGAGCTCAAACCCAGCACCGCGTTTGTGTGCGGGTTGCTGCATGACATCGGCAAGCTGGCCCTGGAACACGTGTTGCCCAAAAGCTACGTGAAGGTGCTGGAGCTCACCGAGCAATCGCACGCGAACATCAGCGAAGTCGAACGCAAGGTGCTGGGCATCGATCATCACACCGCCGGCAAACGACTGGCAGAACGCTGGCAATTGCCGCACGTGTTGCAGGATTCGATCTGGCTACACGGTGCGCCGTATGAATCCTTGCCTGACCTGCGTCACAAGCAGATGGTGGGGCTGATTCAACTGGCCGATCTGATCGTGCGTCGCCAGCACATCGGTTACAGCGGCAACCACATGCTGCGGCAGAACATGCTGTCGCAGGCCACCGCGCTTGGCCTTGACGTTGCGCGGGTTGAACGTGCCTCCGAGCAGGTACTGGAAGAACTGGAACGCCGCGCGAACCTGCTGGGGTTGGGGGATACACCAAGCCGCCAACTGTTCCTCGAATCGATCATGCAGGCCAACTCGGTGCTCGGGCGACTCAACACGCAGCTCGAATCGCGCCGCAACCAGGCCGAAGGGCAGCAGAAGGTGCTGCAGGCGATCAGCGACTTCCACCAGAGTTCCACCACACCGGGCCAGAACACGCAGAACGTGTTGGCCCACGTGGTCGGGTCGGCCAGTAACGTGTTCGGTACCGGTTTCTACGCGATGCTGTATCAGTCTTCCAACGATGCCTCGTGGCAGATCAGCCAGTACGCGCAGGATGGCCGTCCGCTGCGTGCGCAGTTGATTGATCCACCACCATCGCTGCCGAAGCTGTCGGCATTCAACGAGGGCGATCAACTACCCGTCGACTGGATGAGCATTCTGCCGTGGGTGAGCGATTACCTGATGGAATCGCAGGACATGCGCAAGGTGCGTTTACTGCCACTGCCCTGTGGCTGGGGCACGGCCGCGGTGCTGCTGCACGATCGCCAGGTGCTGCCGCCAAGCGCACAACTCACGGCACTGGTTCACACGTGGGGCGCTGCCATTGCCGGGGCGGCGCAGCACGAAGGCGCGCGGCGCATGGGCGAACAGCTCGCTGAATCCAACCGCATCATGAACGAAACGCAACAGGCGCTGATGCACACCCAGGCCATGGCACAAGTGGGTGAGATGGCCGCCGGTGCCGCGCACGAGATGAACAATCCGCTGGCGGTGATCAGTGGCCGGGCGCAGTTGCTGGCTTCGGGGTTACCCGAGAACTCGCAACATCGCGATGATGCAGCGCTCATCTTCGAACAATCACAACGGCTCAGCGATCTGATTACCGCCCTGCATCTGTTTGCCGAACCACCGGAACCGAATATGGCCACGACCGTGGTGGTCGACATTCTGGAAGAAGCGATCAAGCTGACCAAGCGTCGCGAACCCGGCGCTCCGGCGGTGAAAATCAACACCGGCGGGAACCTGCCACCCATGTGGACCGACCGCGAACAGGTGGCCACCGCCGTGTCGGAGTTGCTGGTCAATGCCGTGCAGGCAGAACCGGGCATGCCGATCGAAGTGAAGCTGCAGATCGACGTGCTGCGTAATCAACTGGTGTTCCAGATCACCGACGATGGCTGCGGCATGGACGACCATAATTTGAGCCACGCTTTTGATCCGTTTTTCAGCGCGAAATCGGCCGGCCGGCGCACCGGTTTGGGGCTGGCCAAAGCCAAACGTCTGATAGAACAGCTTGGGGGGGACATAGAACTGGAAAGTGAAGTCGACCGCGGCACGACCGCGCGGTTGCGAATTCCCCTGATAGATCCACCCGCACCAGTGAAATCACCGGTCGAATCGACCGATGAATCAAGTAGTGAGGGGACCGCGCCCGCCACGACAGGAGACCGCCGTGCGCTCGACGCCCAAGCAAGATGAACTGCCCGCGAAAACCGATGTCGACCCGACAGAGGATTACAGCATCCTCGCTGTCGATCCCCAGGCCGACGTTCGCGACCTGATCACCCGCACACTCAGCGGTGAACATCTGTATGTGCATGCGGTGGCCACGCTCAACGAAGCCAAGGCGTTTATCGATGCTCACCCGACCGATCTGATCCTCTTGGAAGCGGCGCTACCCGACGGCGATGGCCTGGACTACGCCGCCGAACTGCAATCCAGCCACCCGCACTTGCAGGCAATCCTCATCACTGCCGATGCCACCACCCACATGGCCGTGGGCGCGATGCGCGCCGGGGCGGTCGACTTTCTGACCAAGCCGTTGGATGTTGATGAACTGCAGGACCGGGTAATCACGGCCCTTCATGCACCCAGGCGCGATCCGCAGCGCGATAAGCAGGTCGAAAAACTGAAGCACCTTTGCCGCAAGCTCAACCGTTCGCGGCACGACATCACCCAACAGGTCGACATCCTCTGCAACGACCTGGTCACGGCCTACCAGGAATTGGCCAGTCAGATGCACCACGTGGAAACCACCACCGAACTGCGGGCGATGCTGCAGAATGAACTCGACCTGGAGCAACTGCTCCGCCGCACCATGGAGTACATGCTCGACAAGGCCGGCCCAACCAACGTGGTTGTGTTCCTGCCCTCACATGAAGGCGGCTATACCGTAGGCGGGTACGTGAATTACAGTTGCGATAAGGAATCGTCGCAGGTGTTGTTGCAACACTTGGCGGAAACCGTCGCCCCGCGCATCGCGCAGGAACCGCAGGTGCTTTGGCTGACCGACAACAGCATGACTGAAGCCTGGCTCGGCGATGATGCCTCATGGCTGACCAATGCCCAGGTGCTGGCTTCGGGTTGTCGTGATGAGGATGAAACCCTGGCCACTGTGCTGATGTTCCGCGACAGCGATGAACCGTTCGAGGACCGTCACTTCGATCTGCTGGAAGCCATCTGCCCCGTGATCGGCACGCATCTGTCGAAGGTGATCAGCATCCACCATCGCCGTAACGAACTGTTCGGCGAAGAAGAAGATGACTACGGCACCGACTACGACTGGATGAACGATGACGAAGACGAGGACGGCGGGTTGGCGGCGTGAGTGCATTGCCCCCTCTCCCCGGCAGGGAGAGGGTTGGGGTGAGGGTCGATCTTGATCTTGAGCCTAATCTTTGGTTTCACCCCTCACCCAGCCTCTCCTCTCAAGGGGAGAGGAGCCGGACTCACGCCTCAAACACCACATCCTCACCGGTTTCTTTCGCTACCTGGCGGGTGCGGGGTCTGATCACCAATTTGATGGGTACTTCTTCAAACGGCAGGCGTTCGCGAAACTGGTTGATCATGTACCGCTGGTACTGCGCGGTGAACAGTTTCGGGTGATTCACAAACAACACGATGGTGGGCGGGTTCGTCGCGGGTTGGGTGACGAAGTACACCTTCGCGCGCTGGCCGAGGCTGCCGCTGGGTCCACGTCGCTGCATGATCTCCTTGATGCAACTGTTCAGTTCCCCGGTACCCACGCGGGTGGATGCCTGCTCAAACAGCGACAGCGCCGTTTCGACTGCTTCAGTCACGTGATCGTCATCGATGGCGCTGGTACAGACGATGGGGCAGAAGTCCAAGCCGCGCAGTTCCTTGCCGATGTACTCCGCGAACGCTTCGGGGTTGGATCGTTCACCGACCAGGTCCCACTTGTTCACCACCACCACACAAGGCTTGTGGTGTTTGAGAATCTCACCGCTGAGTTTCTTATCGACCTGCGAGATTTCGGTAGTGGCATCGATCATCAACACCACCACGTCCGCCCGGCGGATCGAACGCAACGCCCGGTGGAGTGAATAATACTCTACATCGTTTTCCAGGCTTTTTCGCTTGCGAACGCCCGCCGTATCGATGGCGGTGAAGGCGCGCCCTTCCAGTTGGAATTTCACATCCACGCTGTCGCGCGTGGTGCCGGCCAGTTCCGAAGCGATCACCCGTTCGCAGCCGGCCAACGCATTGACGAACGTGCTTTTACCCGCGTTACGCTTGCCCACGATCGCCATCAGCATTTCGCTTTCCGGCTCGTCGGGCAGTTCCACCGACCAATCGATGGCGTCGGCAATCGCTTCAATCAAATCGAACTTGCCGCGCTTGGTGGTGGCACTGATGTACACCGGTTCCCCCATGCCCAGGCTCATCGATTCCATCGCGTCGGCTTCAAACGTGCCATCGTCCACCTTGTTGGCGGCCAGCACGATCGGCGTTTCATCGTTCTTACTACGACGCAGCAGTTGCGCAACCTGTTGATCGAGCGGGGTGATGCCGCTCATCGCATCGACCACGAACAGGATGCATTGCGCTTCACTCACCGCGGTGGCGATCTGCTGTTCGATGTCTTCAGTAAGCACGCACAGTTCATCATCGCCGCTGTAGACGCCGTAGCCGCCGGTGTCGATCATTTCAATGAAGCGCGGGCTTCCGCCACGTTTGGCGGGAGGCAACTCCACTTCGATGCTCACCCGATCGCGCGTGACCCCGGCCGTGGGATCGACAATCGATACCCGACGCCCGGCCAGCATGTTCAACAGACTGCTTTTGCCGACGTTCGGCCGACCCACAATGGCGACTTTGTTCAACACTTGCGCTGCGCTCCGCCTGCTTGCTTCTGCTGCCACACTTCTTCTGCTTCGGGCAAACGCACGTAAAACGGCACCATCTCCAGCGGGGTGACGAACTGTCCCCTTGCAGCGCGCTCACGACCAAGTTGCCACACCACTTCCGCGCGCGGCACGGCCAGCGATTCATCCAGCACGGTGATGCCCGCCGGCCAATCGTGCTCCGGCAGATGATCGCCGACGACCGCGCCTTGACCGTTGAGCGCTTCGCATACTTGCGCCGGTGTCATTAATGCCGCTTCGCTTCTCGCAACCCACGCCTCATCGCGCTGTTCATAGATGCCCGTGAAACACTGACCACGCTTGGCGTTAAGCATGACCGCCCCCGCCCCCGGAAGTTTGTCCTGGGACACAGGCATGTTCTGGATGACCACATCCAGCGTCGGCACGGCCACGAGTTTCGCGCCGGTCACGTGGCCCAGCATTTTCGCCGCGGTGACCGCGATGCGCAGGCCGGTGAATGAGCCGGGGCCGATCGAGACGGACACCTGCTGGATATCGCGCGGGGCAAGATCATGCTCACGGCAGATCGCATCCACCGCCGGCATCAATCCCACAGCATGACGTTGCTGTCCCAATTCGGCCGTGGCCAACAGCGCATCACCGCGCCCCATCGCCACACTGCCGTGACGACTGGACGTTTCAATGGCCAAACTGACTTGCTGGTCGCTCATGAATTGAACCATTGTATCGCATTCAGCCCCCGGAAGCAGATTACCCTATCATTCATCCATGGCATACGAATCATTCGACCACATCATGCAGTTGGCGACGGGTTACTGGCAGGCGGCGGCGTTGAACAGCGCCGTCTCGCTGGGTGTGTTTGCCGCGCTTGATTCCGAACACCCTCGTGATGCTGATGCGATAGCCCTCCAGTGCGAGCTGAGCACACCCCACACGCACGACCTGCTGAACGCACTGACCGGTATGGGCTTGCTCGTTCAGTCGGATGGCGGCTATGTGGTCGCGCCTGAATACCGTGCGTACTTGCTGCCTTCCGGGGGCAAGTGCATGTTGGGCGCATTGTCATTCAACGCGAACATGTACAACTTGTGGGGCAAGCTGAGCGATGCGATGCGCAAGGGCAAGCCTGTTGTTCCCCCGCAGGCGCACCTGGGTGATGACCCGACCAGCACGCGCGGGTTTGTGATGGGCATGCACAGCCGGGCGCTGGGATTGGCCGAGGTCATCTTGCCCGCCATCGACATCGCGCAGGCAAGACACCTGCTCGACATCGGTTCCGGGCCGGGCACGTTCAGTCGCATGTTGGCAGAAAAACACCAGGCGCTTCACGTGATGCAGTTCGATCTTCCGGGGGTGCTGGATGTCGCGCGTGAACTGACGACGGACAGTCCCGCTGCCGACCGCATCACGTTCTGCCCCGGCAGTTATCGCGAAGGCGCGTTGCCCACCGGCTGCGATGCCGCGCTGTACTGCGGCGCGCTGCATCAGGAAACCGAAGCATCAGCACTCGACCTGTTCAAACGATTGCTCACCGCACTAGAACCCGACGGTGCGATCCACGTGATCGACCTGATGACCGACGCCACCGGCACCAACCCGGTGTTCTCACGGCTGTTCTCGTTGAACATGAAGCTGTTCAACCCCGTCGCGCGCGTGTTTACTGCTGAGCGCACGGCTGAGCTGCTTCGTGAAGCGGGCTTCATCGATGTTGTGACCCGCCACATCGCGCCATCACCTTACTGGTTGGTGAACGGGATGAAACCATCGGACTGATTCACTCCATTGGAGAGCCTCGACTTGCGGCGCATCGCCATCATCGCGGGTATCCTTGCCGTGGTGTTTCTCACCACGTTCGGTATCGCCATGGCGCTGGGTGTGATGACCGACACGCAGGTGAGCGCATGGTTTGATCGGTTGCAGCAGTCGCCGTATGCCGCGTGGTTGATCATCCTGCTGGTGATCGGCTTGCTCGCGGGGGATGTGCTGTTGCCCGTTCCCGCGACGGTGGCGATGATCGCGGCGGGCAATCTGCTGGGTACATGGTGGGGTGGGCTGGCGAGTTTTGTCGGGTTGATGCTGTCGGCGGTGATTGGTTATTCCCTGTGCCGTTGGGGTGGCCGGGCGATCACGCGCAAGTTGATCAAGAACGATGACGCCCTCGCCGCGCGAGCCTGGTTCGACCGATATGGCCTGCTCGCCCTGGTGGTCGCACGCGGCCTGCCGGTGCTGAGCGAAGTTGCCACGTGCATGGCGGGCCTGACGCGCATCAACCCCCGGAAGTTTTTCCTGTACACGCTGATCGTGAGCGCCCCGTTCGCCTTCCTGCACAGCTTCGCCGGGGCGTACAGCACCGCGACTTACCCCTGGCCAGCGCTGCTGGTGCTGCTGGGTGTGCCGGCCCTTGCGTGGTGCATCTGGCGTCGCCGGGAGGATGCTTAGCAGTCACACCGCCGCTTCCGGATATAAATTTTATTAAATAAATATTGATATCATTCATGTCATTGTGTATGTTCACCTTCATAAACATGCATATTCCCGTCGAACAAACACAGACCACCCGGGGCAACTGGCTTGACCTGCTGACCGATGAAGATCGCGCGTTCGTCAAGCGGTTCATCCTCAACAGCGGGTCGCTGAAGGCCCTGGCACAGGAATACGGCATCAGTTACCCCACGGTGCGCCTGCGCCTCGATCGACTCATCCAGAAGATTCACCTGGTGGACGATCACACCATCACGACCGATTTCGAGTTGACGCTGCGCGCTCAGCATGCCGACGGACGGATTGATGCGACCACCCTGAAGACGCTGCTGGCGGCCTACCGCGAAGACCTGGAGGCACGAACATGATGCGGGCATTGTGGAAAGTGATGTTGGTGCTGCCGATCGCCGCGAGCATGGCGCAAGCGCATCATGATGAAACCGAGCATGATGTGAACCTGCGTCAACGTGTGATCGAAATGCATGATGGCACGCGCAAGCCGCTGAACTCGTATGCGAAACCCGGCGAGCCGCATGTGTTTCGTCAGCGCGTGATTGAGATGCACGATGGGCAGAAGGTGGCCACGAACGATTATGTGCTGCAGAACGACGACCTGCACGTTGAGGATGCCACATCGGCAACGGCAGGTGCGCATGGTCATGCCGAACCGCGGCGCGGACGAGCTTACCTGGCTGCCTGGTTAATCCTGGTGCCGATCGTGCTGCTGGGGTTGACGATGGGAATCGTGTTCATCGTGCTGCTGGCCACGGGGCATCGGCGCGCAGCGTTGGTGGTGCTGTTGGCCATGGGTTTGGGGGTGATGGCCCTGGGTGCGTTAGCCGCGCTGACCATTACGGGCATCTTTGGCATCGTGCTGGCAATGATTGGCCTGGCCATGACACTGGTAGCGGCCATCCTGCTTCATCGCGGCACCACCGCTTCAGAACACTGCGTCCGCACGCCACCGGCTGCGCCATCGGATGAGGAACTGCGTCGCATGCAGGCGATGGACACGTAACGTTCGGCCGTTCATCCATCGTCTTCCGCGCGGCGGAGCCATTCTTCTTCCAATGGTTTCAGTTTCTCCGCCAGTTTTTCGCGCTGATCGTGCACATCACGGAAGGCATCTTTATCACGATACAGATCGGGATCGGCCAGGCGCGTGTCGAGGGCGGCGAGTTGGCTTTCCAGGTCGGTGATCTGTTTCTCGAGGTCTTCCTGTTTGAGCCAGGCGTGCTTGCCTTTTTTGGGTTTGCGGCTTGAGGATTGTGGCTTGCGGGGGCGGGGCGACTTTGTCGCAGTCGCTAAACGGTCGCTCTTCTCTTTTGCCTTTTGCCTGTTGCCTTCTGTTTTCTCCTCCTTCGTGCCTTCGTGCCTCGCTGCCTCAATGCCTGCATGACTCGCGGCGAGATAATCAGAGTACTTACCGAAGAAGTGGCGGACGTTGCCGTGGCCGTCGAAGACAAGCAGCTCATCGACGGTATCCTGCAGGAGCATGCGGTCGTGGGTGATGAGAATGAGCGTGCCATCGAACTGACACAGCGCCGCTTCAAGGCGCTCGGCGGAGGGAATGTCCAGGTGGTTCGAAGGTTCGTCAAGCACCAGCAGGTTATGCCCGCCAATCACCAGACCGGCCAACACCGCGCGGGTACGTTCGCCGCCGGAGAGAACACCGAACGGCTTGTCCTGATCGGTTCCGCTGAACAGGAAGGCACCGGCCACATCGCGGGCGGCCTGCTCCATGGTGTCGGGCACGCGACGTTGCAGGTAAGTGACCGGCGTGTCGGCGTCGTCGAGGTCTTCATGTGTCTGCCGGTAGTAACCAATACTGAGCGACGAACCGAGTTTCACCGTGCCGGCGTCGGGCTGAGCTTCGGTCATGAGGGTGCGGATGAGCGTGGACTTGCCGCAACCGTTCGGGCCGATCACGCCGATACGCTGCCCACGTTTGATCGACACGCTCACACTGGTGAACAATTTTTTCTGATCGTAAGCCTTGGTGATGTCGTGGGCGGTCATCACGATATCCCCACTGCGCGGCGCCTTGGACAGGTTCAGGCCCATCACCGCATCATCGCGGATCTGTTCGACCACCTCATCACGGATGAAACGTTCGAGGCGTTTCTCGCGGCCGCGCGCTTCTTTAGCCCGCTGACCGGTTTTGTACTTCTGAATGTACTGCTTCTGGTGGCGGATGTAGGTTTGCTGCTTGTCGTATTCGCGCTTCTGTTCGAGTTGCCGCACGACGCGCTGCTCACGGAACGCCTGGTAGTTGCCGGGGTATTCCACCAACCGGCCACGTTCGAGTTCGACGATCTTTTCCACCACTTCATCGAGCAGCCACCGGTCGTGGCTGATCACCATGACCGCGCCGTCGTACGCTTTGAGAAACTGTTCAAGCCATTGACGGCCGTCGATATCCAGGTGGTTGGTCGGTTCGTCGAGCAGCAGCACATCCGGCTCGCTGAGCAGCAGTTTGCACATGGCGAGCCGCGCTTTCTGCCCGCCGGACAGGTCGGCCACTTGCACGTTGAAGGTTTCATCGCCCAGCCCCAAGCCATGCAACATGGCGTCGATGCGATGATCGACGGTGTATCCTCCCGCGGCCTGCATGCGATGTTCGAGTTTCTCATACTCTTTCATCAAGGCATCTGTTTCGGTCGGGTCGGTTGCTTCGGCCATGCGATGGGAGACGTCATCGATACGATCGTGCAGGTCGGCCAGTTCACTGAAGGCCTGCTCCGCCTCGCGCCGCAACGTGCGCTGGCCATCCAGTTTCGGATCTTGCGGCAGGTAGCCCACGCGCGTGCCGCGCGCCATCTGCACCTGGCCCTCATCGGGTGGATAGTTCCCGCAGATGATGCGCATGAGCGTGCTTTTGCCACAGCCGTTGCGCCCGACGAGTCCGACTTTCTGCCCGCGGTCGAGCGAAAGACTCACGCCGTCGAGCACGCGGTTGTCACCGTGCGCGTGTTTCAGGTTGGCCAACGTCATCAAAGCCATGGGGCAAGAGTGTAACGCGGCTTGGACAGCGATGAAATCAATGCATGACGAACCGACACGCAAGCGATAACGTAACAGCATCATGAACACTTCCATGTTGCGCGGGCGATGGGGCGTTGGACTGATCGGATTGCTGACCGTGGTGTGCCTGGTGTTGGCCGACTGGTTGTTCTACAAGCAGACCGTCGGCTGGACGTTCGGAGCATACATCGCGCTGCTGGTGGTGATTCTCACATGGCGTGGGGGCAGACATCTGCTGACCGTTCCCGGGGTGTTGCTGGTGCTTGGCATGCTGGGGTTGGTGGGCGCGCTGGTGGATCATCCGGGCGTGGTGCCGGTGGTATTGACGGTCATCGGATTGATCACGCTGAGCATGACCGCGCGGAGTGGTTGGACGAAGCACCTGCGCGCGT
>JANQFT010000163.1 GCA_028277685.1 Phycisphaeraceae bacterium | reverse complement strand
GCCGCGGCGGCAAGGCGAGCCGTGAAGACATGCGCAAGTATGTCGTCACCAAGGATAAGGCCCACGCCACCGAATCCCTCGGCAACCTGCTCGACAAGTTCGGCGGCCCCGAAGGTGGCCTCAAGGGCGGCATCGGGTAACCCATTTCGCGTCGAGACTCCGTCGCGTCCGCGTTGCCTGACCTACAATCTGCCATGACCAACCCGATCCCCCAAGTCGATCCTGCCGACGTGCGCCGTCGACTCGATGCCGGCGAGCCTATCGTGTTGCTTGACTGTCGTGAACACGATGAGGTCGCTACCGCTGCTATCGACGATGCGCTGCACATCCCCATGGGTGATGTGCCGGCCAACCTGCAGCAACTTAATCCCGAAGCCACCACCATCGTGTTCTGCCACCACGGCATGCGCAGTTTGTCGGTCGCACAGTTCCTCATCCAGCAGGACTTCGACGATGTGGCCAGCCTGCGCGGCGGCATCGATGCGTGGAGCGAACAGATCGACCCCAACATCCCGCGGTATTGATATCATCCGGTCATGCTTCGTGGAGCCTCAGCATGACGCAAGCCAACCTGCAGCACGTACTCAACCGCATGGTCACCGAAGGCGCGTTGTACGATCCACTCGATGATGGTCGCCTGCTTTGCTACGCCTGCGGACACGAGTGCAAGATTGCCGACGGCAAGCACGGCGTCTGTCGCGTGCGTCGTAATGTTGATGGCAAGCTGATGGTGCCCGGCGGATACGTGGCTGGCTTCGCGTGCGATCCCATTGAGAAGAAACCTTTCTATCACGCATTCCCCGGACGTGAGGCGCTCAGCTTTGGCATGCTCGGCTGCGACCTGCATTGCGGTTACTGTCAGAACTGGGTCACCAGCCAAGCCCTGCGCGATCCTGATGCCGTTGCAGGTGTGCAGCAGATCAGCGCCGACCAGATTCGTGATGCCGCTGAGCGCTACCGCGCACCGGTTATTTGTTCCACGTATAACGAACCGCTGATCACCACCGAATGGGCGATGGATGTGTTGCGCTCGGCCACCGGGCAAGGTTTCATCGGCGCTTACGTGTCCAATGGCAATGCCACCGAACGTGTGCTCCAATACATTCGCCCGCACGTCCAACTGTATAAGGTGGATCTGAAATCGTTCGACGATCGCGCTTACCGCGATCTCGGCGGCATTCTTCCGCACGTCAAACGAACCATCCGCCAACTGCACGCGATGGGGTTTTGGCTTGAGATCGTCACGCTGCTCGTGCCCGGCTTCAACGATGATGCCGATGAACTGATCCGCATGGCTGATTTCCTGGTGAACATCTCGCCTGATATTCCCTGGCACATCACCGCGTTCCACAGCGATTACAAGATGACCGAGGCGCGTTCGACCAACGCAGATGACCTGCTGGCCGCCGGTCACATCGCCCGGCAAGCCGGACTACGTTACGTCTATTTGGGCAATCGCCCTGGCATGGTGGGCAGTTGGGAACATACCCATTGCCCTGACTGTGGCACCACCGTGATCGAGCGACACGGTTTCCTCGTGAAGGCCAATCATCTCGACCATGGTCGTTGCCCGAACTGCCGCACGGCGATTCCGGGTTTCTGGAATGTTGATTGTGTGGTTCCGCAGCAGAACATGGGGGCGCCAGCGTGGCTAAACGAGCATCCCGACGCCTTGATCCAATAACGGGTCATCAGGGCGACGCGCATTAGCTTCTCGTATTCACAATCTCTCAGTCAACAAGCAAACGGTCGCACCAACTGAGCTGACGGCCAACACGACGTCACGCGGCATCACGCGCGGGACATGTAGCTGCCGTCTTCAGTGCTGATGCGCACGGTTTCACCCACCTCGATGAACGGTGGCACGCGCGTCTTCAGGCCGGTTTCGCAGGTTGCTTCCTTGAGTTGATTCGTCGCGGTCGCGCCTTTGGGTTGCGGCGTGGTTTCGGTGATCTCCAGGTCAACCGATGAAGGCAGTTCGACCGACACGGCCTTGCCTTCGAACATCAGCACCACGATCTGCGTGTTCGGCTTCACGTACACCATCGATTCGCCGATCAGGTCATCGCTGATGTTGGTCTGGTCGTACGTCTGCTGATCCATGAAGACGTGACCGGTGTTGTCGGTGTAGAGGTATTCCATCTCTCGTCGATCGAGGTTGACCTGCTCGACTTCTTCGACCGCCCGCAAACGCTTTTCCTGTACGCTGCCGCTGGCCACGGACTTGATCTTCACCTGCACGTAGGCTGGGCCTTTGCCGGGTTTGACGTGTTCGGTCTTGGTGATCACCCAGAGGTCGTTATTCAGCTGTAGGGCCATGCCGGGCCGGACTTCATTCGCACGCATGGTGGTTCGCTCCTGCTTGGTGGGGGCGGCGATTCTGCTTCATTTCGGAAAAGATCGGCAATGATAACAACAAATCACCGAAACGCCGAACGAGGGGAAACTCGGAATGCGGAACTGGGAAACTCTGAACTGCCCCAGGCTGGACCGAAGTGCCGCGCCGGTCGGATTCTTGTCTAGCCGCGACCTGACAGGTCACGGGGCGGTGATTTTCCGCCGGCTAACCTCGCAAACAAGACGCTGCCCAGGCCCTATATCCCATTACCCGATACGCTATACCCTTGCATCAGCTACACTTGCGCGCGCAATGCGGAAAGCCGGGTCTGACAGTCTGCATCTTCCCAGGCGTGGATTCGTATTTATTTGTCAAAAAACCACTTACAAGCCCTGATGCGTGAGTCATCCCATGTCAGGGCGGCGCACCAAACCTCTCCCCCTTCGGGAAAGGTAGGAAAAAAACGCGCTCCCATATGGGGACACACGCAGTCGAGAACATGCCGGCCAAAACGGGAACTACGAAACTGGGAGCATTGTCCAGGCAGGTCCCGATCTACGTATCTTCCGGGGGGACTGGGGTGCCGCGGCCATGCGGTGGCACCCAGTGCACACAGAAATGCAGAGGTCTGAGGAGGTGAATTCGGACTAACGCTTCGCTTCAGTCCGGCTTGGAGGGTCGCATCGCAGCTACAAATTCCATCAAGCCGCATCCTGCTTCGCCGAGGCTACACAGGACAAAAGCTGCATCCGCCTTCGCCAAGGCTACAGGTGGATAGGAGCCACAAGCCGCAATGCCTTAATGGTTTCCGCCTTTTGCCTTACAATGTCGCCCTGTTCTTTCGAGGAGCTTGTTTTGCCCTTTGCTTCACTTGATGAATGCCTCGCGGATTTGAAGGCGGGGAAGATGATCGTGCTGGTGGACGATGAGAGCCGCGAGAACGAAGGCGACATCGTGTGCGCGGGTGAGTTTGTCACGCCGGATGTGGTGAACTTCATGGTGACCGAAGCCCGCGGCATGTTGTGCGTGGCGATGGATCGGGCGAGTTGTGATCGATTGGACCTGCCCCCCCAGGCCGCCGTCAATACCAGCCCCATGAGCACCGGTTACACCCTCACCGTGGATGCCCATACCAAATACGGCATCACCACCGGGGTGAGTGCGTCCGACCGGGCAATCACCATCCAGAAACTCGCCGATCCGAACACCACCGTGCATGACTTCTCGCGTCCGGGCCACATTCAACCCTTACGCGCCAGGGATGGCGGCGTGCTGGTTCGCACCGGGCAAACCGAAGGCAGCGTGGACATGTGCCGTATGGCAGGGCTGAATCCGGTCGCGGCGATCATCGAGGTGATGAACGTCGATGGCACCATGGCGCGTCTGCCCGAACTCACCACGTTCTGCGAGCAGCATGACCTGAAGATGACGAAGGTGGCCGACATCGTCGCCGCCCGACTCAGTGATGAGCACTTAGTCACCCGCGGACAAGAAGCAGCATTGGAAACCGATGCGGGCGCGTTCCGGTTGATCACCTACACCAGCGTGGTTGACCCGTTCCCCCATGTGGTGCTGGCATGCGGTCGGGTGGGGATTGAACCAATCGATGAACCGGTACTCATTCGGGTGCATGCCCAGAACCTAGTGGGTGATGTGTTCGGTGATACCGTGAATCCAACGGGCCAAACACTGCGGAGGTCGATGCAGATGATTCAGGCT
>JANQFT010000126.1 GCA_028277685.1 Phycisphaeraceae bacterium | reverse complement strand
CCGGCCAGCTACGGTGGCTTCCATTCCACCGTGGCCGACCAGCCGATTTGGTTGAGGGTTGTGGTGATCAGTTCGACCGTGCGTTCACGGGCGTGTCGGATCAGTGCTTCGCGTTCAGCAACTTGGTGAAGACGCTGTTCAGCCTGAGACCATGCTGCCGCAATGAGTTCACCCTCGCGGGTATCGAACGGGAGCAGAGACCAAAGACCGCTTCGATCGACGCTGTAGAGTTGTGTTGTCTCTGGATCGATCCGGACCGACAGCACTGTCGGTTGCGGAAGCTGGATCGTAAGCGACTTGGCGTCGTGATGGATCCTGGCGAATGAGGCTCGTTCCAGCACCGTGCCAATCCTCGCCGTTCCCTGGGCGATCAGGCAGCAGCGTGCCTGACTGGTGTAGCCTGTAAGACGCTTGGTGGTGATCACAGATACGTCGACTTCCAGAATAGACAATTCCACCGCTTCGCGGATCATCTGAAGTGATGGCGTTGGTGTCGGCAGTAGTTGCGGGCTGGTCGGTGAAGACATCGCCAGTAGGCACATCAAAACACCTGCTACCAGCAGAATCAGACTTGAGGACCGGGACATCGTCATCTCCAGGTGAAGGCGAATTGCACGAAAAGCTGGCGTGATGGACGTCGCACTTGCCAAGCATGACGAGTACGAACAACACCAGCACGATGGTGAATGATCGCATGAGCCATCTCCGTTGGTGATAGGTGGGGGGAGGGGGGACGGACAGATCTGCCCGAAGTGTTCAGTTGGAGTTGGCCACGGCCATGGCGCTGGTGTACGCCCGTTGCTTGATCTGATGGCTCGAGCCGAACCATGTGGAGTTGAGCCGATTCTCAGCTCGTTGCTGTTCACCCTTGCCTCGGAAACGGCGCTGATGATCCGCCCATTCGCTGACCGCGTTGTACGCCGCCCATACTGAGCCACGCACACCCGCCAGAGAATTGCTTTCGTTCTCGAAGTTCTCGTGGAATTGTCGAATTGTGTCGCGGTGAGTGCGCTTTTTACGTTCAGTTGCATCATCGGCCGGGGTTGGCAGCACGGCGTGAAAGTAGTCCCGCAGGTCGAGCGATCGCATCTGCCGATCCAGCATCCGGTGCAGTTCCTCATCAAACTGATCGAATCGAGCCGCCACGATGCCCAGCTTCTCCCGGGCTTCGCGTACACGTTCTTCAAGGTTAGGTCGATGGCGGATACTGATCCCCTCACCCTTGCTCCCACCCTTGGAAGAAGTATGCGCAGCACGCGACAGGGCCAGGTGAAGTGTGTTCATGCAGACAACCCGCACGGTGGTAGCGATCATCCGCAGCGCCGAACTGCCATCGTGACTGTTGACCAGCAACACATACGGCTTGATCACATCGTCGGAACCAGCCCGATACTCCCGGGGAATTCGCGCCAGCATCCAGACGATACGCCCATCGCGCAACGCGCCGGCGGTCTCGAACATGGCCAGCTTGTCGCCGACAATGCTGTCCATGAATTCAAACGCATCACGATTCTGAAACGGATGGTACTGCTTGCCCACCACGCCGAGCACAGCGTTGGTATCCGTGCGAACATTGGCCACGTGGCGGTCGGCGGTGTAACGGACTTGGGTATTCGGATCGACAGTCTCGATGGGCCACTGCTCAACGGTCCAGTGCAGACACGCCAGCGCAATGGCCTCGCGACTGGTTGCCGCGTTCTCAATCACTGTTCCCAAGCCGTGCCAGGGCGGCGTAACCGTGGTGAACACCGCAGCCTGACCGGTGGTGGTGTCAATCTCATGAGCCATGGTATTACTCCTGTTGTGTGTTATTGATGTGGATAAGGGGTTGATCCGCGACGCGAATACGCAGCAGACAACGAGGCGCGGAAAATGATGCCGCTATAGATAGAGCCATCAACAAGGAGGTCGCGATGGCGAAGGCATACTCGATGGATCTGCGTGTACGTGTGATCGCGGATTGCGGCGCGGGGCTGGGCACGACGGCGATGGCGGCGAAGTATCAGGTGAGTCCGGCGTGGGTGCGCCGCTCAAGCAACACCGACGTGAACGCGACGACATCATCCCGCGGCGCGGCGGTGGGTCGCGTGGTTGCAAGATCGACCGGGACCGGTTGGCCCAACTGGTACGTGAACAGCCGGACGCGACGTTGGTGGAGTTGCGGAATCGGTTGGGTATTGACGTGACGCCTTGGGCGATCTGCAAGGCGTTAGGTGAGTTGGGCCTGACTTAGAAAAAAAGATGATCCACGCATCGGGGCAGGATCGACCGGGCATGGTCCAGCGTCGGGCGCGTTGGCGGGTCGAGCAGTTGGCGTTGGACCCGACGAAGTTGATCTTCATCGACGAGACGTGGGCCAAGACTAACATGACGCGTCTACGAGGCCGGTGGCCACGTGGTGAACGTCTGATCGAAAAGCTGCCGCATGATCATTAGA
>JANQFT010000457.1 GCA_028277685.1 Phycisphaeraceae bacterium | reverse complement strand
GAAAGTGGCCGCAACAACGGCACGGGACAGCAGGCTTCACACTGGACGGACAACCAGGGCATTGGCCTGATGGACCCGACGATGGCCTCGGGCACGGCGGGTTCGGTAACCGAGCATGATAAGCGGTTGTTCGACACGATCGGATGGAACCTGCAATCGGCACTCAGCAGTGTGGTAACGACCACGTTCAGTGCGATGGGTGGCGGTGGTGCAGCGCCGGAGCCGGTCGTGCTGGGGCACCTGGGCATTGTGTATCTGGGTTTGTATTTGTCGGGTCGCCGGGGGCGTCGGGTGGCGAGGCGTTCGTGATGAAGGCGATGCCGCTTCCAATACAGGGTGATACGCAGGCCTGGTCCAGTCAACGTATGTATGGCTGGGCAGCATTGTTGGGGTGCTGCGTGGCGGTGGTGATCGGCTGGGCGGACTCATTGGCCGTGATGTGGGGGCGATGGCTGCCGACGTGGGACGATGGCGGTGCGCTACTTGAACGACTGACCGGTGGCGAGGGATTTTACCATCATGGACCGCTGGTGCCGCTGGTGAGTGCGGGGTTGGCGATCGCGGGGTATCGGCGACTGGTGCGTGAAACGGGTCGCGGTTGGTGGGTGGATGAACGGTTGTCATTTCGCATGGTCGGCATCGCGCTGATGTTGATGGCCGCCCTGCTTCTGTGGATGGGCACGATGTCCGGCGCGAACGTGGTGCGCGGGGTGGCGTTGGTGTTGACGTTGTTGGGTTTGATCACGGCGATGGGTGGGCGAGACATGTTGCGCGTGTATGGGCCGGCGGCGGGGTTGCTGATCTTCATGATTCCCGTGCCGCTGCTGGCGATCGTGCATCTCACGACAACGTTGAAAATGATGGCCGCCGAATGGGGCGTGGCGATCGCGCGCATGGTGCCGGGGGCGAACCTGAACATCGAAGGCGCGATGGTGCTTTGGCAAACCGATCACGGCATGTGCACGATGACGATCGATTCAACCTGCAGCGGCCTGCGCGGTTTGATCACCTTGAGCTGGTTCACGGCGGTGTTGATCACGATCGGCCGCGGTTGGCGCCGTGCGGTGTTGCTGGCGATCACCTGCATCCCCGTGGCCATGGCATGCAACGTGTTGCGCGTGGCGGCGCTGGTGATTGTCGCCAGACAGTTCGGCACGGAGACAGTTCATGAAGAAACACAACTGCACGGTTTGATCGGTTTGGCCGGCATGGGGCTGGGCATCTTTTTGTTGTGCGGGATAGATCGTGCTTGTCATCGCGCACCGGCAACAACGCACGCACCACCGCACCACAACAGGGCTGGCATACGATGGCCTTCGATGATGGCGGGGTGCATTCTGATGCTGGCCACGGTAAGCACCTGGGCCATGCAACCAGCCACATCGCCATCGATCACCCCACCACCATGGCAGCAGATCGACCGCGAGTTTTCGTTCAACCGGGCCATCTTCACGGCAGTGGATGTGCCGGTGAACCCAAGCGTGCGCGATGAACTGAATCACGCGACCATCGTGCATCGGCGGTACCTCGATACCTCAGCACGACGCGGGTTCGACCTGATGATCATCTGGCATCCGACGTTGGCCTCGGCGATCCATCCCCCGGATGTCTGCCTCACCGGCAACGGTTCGTTGATGCAGGACCGGCACCCCGGTTGCGGAAATGTCTGGCCGTTTATCTGCGCCCGCGTGGGTAACGACGCGGCAGCCATGAACGTGATGTACACGTACTTCGATGGCCACGCGCTCACCAGCAGCTACACCCTGATGCGCCACGCCAACCTGTTCAAACAAAACCGGCGCGGCTACGCCGTCATCCGCCTGACCGCGCCCACGCAACACCGCCACGGCATGACACACGATGAACTGGTACACGTGGCCAACCAACTCATGCCCGCCGTGCACCAGGTTTTGATGCGGTAGACCAGGTGCGGCAAGACTTCTCACCATCGTCCCCAAAGGAATCGGCTATGGGATCTGTAGTTGTAGGTCCGGGCCTGCCCGGACATTCCGTGAGAACCATGGCCTTGCCGCAAACGTCCGGGCAGGCCCGGACCTACGTATCTGTTTAGTTACGTGATGTATCGATACTTGATGACGTTGGTGAGGAACGTCACATCCAACC
>JANQFT010000650.1 GCA_028277685.1 Phycisphaeraceae bacterium | reverse complement strand
TCATATTCCTGCGTGCGGCTGTACGACAACAGATACACCGCACCCCCGGCCGACGCACCGGCACCAATTACGTTCAGCCAGTCGTCATCGATGTCCGTCGTCGCGCCCAGCCCGATCATCACTGCCGCCACGCCGATCTGCAGGCCCATCTGTTGCGACATCTGATCGTTGATGTGTTTGGCCGTCACGTGGCCCACCTCGTGCCCGAGGATGCCGACGAGCTGTGCTTCATCCTGAAGCTTGGCCATCAGTCCTCGTGTGATGAAGATCTTGCCCCCGGGCAGGGCGAACGCGTTGATGACCGATGAATCAACCGCATGGAATTCCCACGGCAGGTCGGGCCTTTCACTGAGGGCAGCGAGGCGTGCACCGAGACTTTTCACATACTGGTCGATGGATTGGTCGGGAATCGTGCCGCCATACGACTGCAGGAACTGCGGCGAGGCCTCACCACCCAGACGCACTTCCGTCTCTTCATCCATCATGATGAACTGCTTACGCCCGGTGGCCGCGTTGGTCTGGCAGCCGCCCAGCGTGATCAGCATCCCCGTCGCCACCACCGCGACGCAACACCATCGCCAGATGCTTGTTCGCATGATGAATCTCCGATTCTGTGATTGCCCCGCACCTGTAGCAACATTATACCAGTATTGTGCCCTGCGGCATGTGGCAATACTACCTGCGATGCGACGCATCGCAGGTCCTCTTCCCCTAGTTCCCCGTTTCCGAGTTCCGCGTTTCCCAACCCCCGTGCATTCTTCACCCACCACGTCTATCATTCCCTCGTGCCCCCCGAAGCAGATAACTCGACGTCCGCCGCGCCCCCCGCCTGGGATGGCGCCCACCTGACCGACCCGCACCACGCGCCAGACAAGGCCCAGCGCGTCCGTCAGATGTTTGCCGCCGTCGCCCACCGGTATGACCTGAACAACCGCGTGCATTCGTTCTGGCAGGGCCAGGTCTGGCGTCGTCGTGCGGTGGCTGCCTGCCGCGTCAAGACCACCGATATCGTGCTCGACGTCGCCTGTGGCACCGGCGACCTTTCCCTCGCCTTCGCCCATGCCCGGGCCAGGTGTGTTCTCGGCGTTGACTTCACCCACGAAATGCTCACCCACGCCATGGAAAAGGTGTCCACCCAATCGCACGCCAACATCCACTTGGCCGATGGCGATGCCATGCGCCTGCCCGTGGCAGACGCGAGTGTGGATGTGGTATCGATCGCCTTTGGTTTGCGGAATGTGGTCGACCCCGCCGCCGCGTGCCGTGAATTTGCCCGCGTGCTGAAACCGGGGGGGCGATTGATGGTCCTCGAATTCACCATGCCTGCCAACCGACTCATCCGGGCGGGCTACCGCCTCTATTTCGACCATCTCATGCCCCGCACCGCCTCCTGGATCAGCCGCGACAGCTCCGGCGCCTACCGATACTTGCCCAAAAGCGTTTCCACCTTCGCCAGCCCCCCGGAAGTTACGGGATTGATTCGAGATGCGGGCCTTCAGATGACCGGCATGACGAGCCTGACCCTCGGTATCGCCACGATCTACCTCGCCCAGAAAATGACTGGCGCCCGTTAATTCATGCCATCGGTTGATCGGCGAAAATGATACTTCCTGTAGTTGGTTTTCAAGTCAAACGGAAGCAATACAATTTTTAACGGGTTAACGGATTCCCCAATTTACCAATACCGTGGTTCCCTTGAAAAACCCATGATTTACCTTGACCACTCCGTTCCATGTGCTATCTATTTAGATCAGAGCGCAAGAGTTGGCTGGATCGAGAGAATCCACTTCTGAAGTAGTTTGCGCCACATAAAGAAGATCGCTGAGGAATCGATCGCAACCGTTCCGGGCTGTTTGGAGGAGCGCGGTGTTTCCATTGCTGCGTTAATCGCATGCCTCGCAGCAATAAAGATGATTACCACGCGCCCGGATGACGAATTGCGGGAGGAGAGGCAAGAGGAGGAAAGGTATGCGCGGCGGGCGGATCCATATCCGTCCGCTTTTTTGCGCGCTGACCAAAACGAGCCACGTTTCTTTGTGCCCCACGACAGCCGCAGGTGTCAACCTGCGGGCAACAAGAGGTCGGATACTCCTCCCTCACCTGATGAGATAATCCCACGAAGCGCCGTCGGCTACATCGCGTCCTGCGGCGCGGACGCCGCAGCTGTGATTCCTCAACCCTCAACCGCCTTCGCCAAAGGCTACGGCGCACATCAGCTTTACACCCAGGGGGATCAGGGCATCGTTGAAGTCGTAGCGGTCGTGATGCAGCGGCAGGTTTTCATCTTCGCGGTCGGGTGAATCGGCACCGAGGCCCACGAACACGCTGGGCACGTGTTGGGCGTAGAAGGCGAAGTCTTCGCTGACTGTGGCCGGCGGGTGCGTGACCTGGTTCAGCCCGATGTTCGTGGCGATGGTGCTGACCTCATCGGCGAACGCGGCATCGTTTACGGTGGGCGGATAACCGTCTTCAATGTTGCAGGTGATCGCGCAGCCGTATGCGGTGCCCATGCCATCGCAACATTGGTTGATGCGGTCGATCAGTTGCTCGCGGATCGATTGGTTGAAGTAGCGAATCGTTCCCAGCAATTTGACCTCACCGGGCAACACGTTGTGGGCTTTGCCCCCTTCAAGGCCGGCCACGCTCAGCACGGCTGCTTCATGTGGCGGAACGTTGCGACTGATGATTGTGTTCAGCGCCTGCATCAATGCGGATGCGGCAATGTTCAGGTCGCACGCGAACTGGGGCATCGCAGCATGACCACCCGTACCACACAACGTAAGGGTGAACAGATCAGTGCCAGCGAGTACCGGGCCTTGGCCGATGAGCAGATCGCCCACGGCTACACTCGGCCAGTTGTGGATGCCGAACACGTTGGTGACCGCGAAGCCGCCGATCTGTTCGGTGAGTGCGCCGGCGCCGATGAGTCTGGTCGCACCACCGCCGTTCTCTTCGGCCGGTTGGAAGAAGAGTTTGACCGGTTGGGTGAGTTTGTCGCGTTGTTCGTTGAGTACCGCAGCCGCCCCGAGCAGCATGGTGGTGTGGCCATCATGGCCGCATGCGTGCATGGCCCCATCGAACTGCGAGCGGTAGGGCAGGTCGGTTTGTTCCTGCATGGGCAGAGCATCCATGTCGGCCCGAAGTGCAACCCCGCCCCCGGAAGTTTGGTCGTGCGTGGCAACTTCGTCATTGGTGGGGCTGATCCACCCAACCACCCCTGTCTTGCCGATGCCAGCAACGAACGGGATATCGCGCTCGGCAAGGAACGACTGCACGCATTCGCTGGCATAGGTTTCCTGGAACGCGATCTGCGGGTGCGCGTGCAGGTCATGGCGGATTTCGGTCAACGTGTTGAGTAAATCGTTGGTCATGGCTCGACCTCGGCCATGAGTTCCACCTCGACGGTTGCACCGAGTG
>JANQFT010000479.1 GCA_028277685.1 Phycisphaeraceae bacterium | reverse complement strand
CGATGGGCTTGCCCACCGTGCGCATCGATGACCAAGCCGTGGGGCGGATGGCGGCCGAGCATCTGCTTGAGTTAGGCCACACGCGCATCTTCTTCACCGCAGGCAATGAGCAAAGTCCAGCAGTCGACCTGCGCTGGCAAGGGTTTTGTGAAGTGCTGGCAGAAGCCGATCTGAAACCCACGCCGCTGCGGGGTGATCACAGCAAGACATGTCGCGTGATACAGCAGCAACGTGAACCGGTGGCATTGTTCTGTACGCACGATGGGCTGGCGCGTTTGATCTGCCAGGAGTTCAGCGTGGTGGGCATTGGTGTCCCCGAGCCGGTTGCGGTGATGGGTGCGGATAATGATCTGCTTGCGTGTGAAGTTTGCGAGCCGCCGTTAACCAGTATCGAGTTGCCGTACCGTCAGGTTGGGTTTGAAGCGGCGCGTCGATTGCACGAAATACTCGAAGGTGATGGTCAACCCAAACCGTCGCGCGTGCTTGGTCCGTTACGCGTGGTCGGTCGCCAAAGCACGGACGCGGCTGTGGTGGCGGATGAGCGTCTGTCCGAAGCAGTGCGTTTCATTCGTGCTCATGCGTGCGATCCGTGCGATGTGGCGGGGGTGGTCGATCACGTGGCGGTCAGTCGCAGTGTGGTCGAGCGATTGTTTCGCCAGCACCTTGATACCACACCGCATGACCTGATCGTGAAGCAACGCATGCGTCGGGCGACGTATCTGCTGCGGACCACCTCCCTGTCCATGGCCCAGGTGGCGCGACAATCCGGCTACGTCCGGGTGCAGGACTTCGGCCGGGCGTTCAAGAAAGCCACCGATCAAACTCCCGCCGCCTACCGGCAAACCCATCGCACCAATCCGCACGATTCCTGATGCCTGCGTTCAGGTTGTGACGGTTGTAACACCATTTCCAGCGAGGGGATGCGTCCGTAGATAGTCTTATATTTATAAGACGCATATTCCGAAAACATTGACGCACATTGCTTTTTACTCGCGTTTGTGGGTAGGGCATACTGTGCGTACTGGAAATCACTACGGCGATGGCGAGTTCGCCGCAGTCCGGGAAAGACGCCCAGACGCTGGGCAAGAGCAATTCTGAGGAGCAATTCACCATGAGGAATCACAAGATGAACATCCTGCGTTGGACGAAGTACGTGGCCGTGTTGGCCGTGCTGGCGATGGGGGTTTCTGTCCACGCGGCCGTGGTCGTGTTTGAAGACTTTGGCGGCATTGCCGACGGCAGTGCCGATGGCACCAGCGGCTCCGGTTCGTTCGGATGGACCGACACTTGGGAAGACCTTGATGGCGAAGCGGGCAATGCTACGGCCATCCTGAATGAAGCTGCCTGGTCGCAGGATGTGAACAACGAGCACGGTGGCATCAAGCGTACTTTCACCAGTAACGCTGGCGAGTCCGCAGGCACTCCGTTCCGGTTCACCTACACCCACATCAACCTCGACACCCAAGAGGGCGGCTGGGAATATTTCCATAACATCGGTGATGTCATTCGCTTCGGTGCACGTGATAAGGAATTGGGTCTGCAGTTTGGTGGTGGCAACAGCTTCAACCCTGGAGCGAAGACCAATACCGATCCGTTGAACGCAATCGGCAGCAATAACGCGCTGACACTTACCATTCAACTTGACTTCGATGTGGATGTCGATGGTAACGAGCAGCTGTCAGTTGTCGCGGCAAGTTTGGCCGACGAAGGTGCAGTTTCGGGCTGGGCTGACATCAAGACAGCGCTACTCAGCCTCACCACCACCGGCAACATCGCCGGAAATGAAATCGGCGATCACTGGAGCATCTACAAACGTAACCTCGATAGCCGCAGTATTCTCTACGACAACCTGACCATCGACGCCGTTCCCGAGCCGGCCAGCATGGTGCTGTTGGGTATGGGCGGCCTGATGATGCTTCGTCGTCGCTGAGTCGGTTCACGCAAGAACACAATCACGATTGTGTTTCACAATCGGTTCCTCCTCCTCGGCCGGGCATTCACCAGAGTGTCCGGCCGATGTTTATTGGCAGGCGTTACTGCTGGACCATCAAGTCTTCGAGACGTTGTTGGCGACCGGTACCGGGTGTTCGCCCTTGCCAGGCTTCAAGATCCGCATGAAGTTGGGCTCGCACCTTCTGGTAAACGGGCGCATCGTAGACGTTGGTGGTCTGGTGCGGATCGGTGTTGCGGTCGAACAGCATGTTGGGATGCAGGTGCCGCTGGTCGCGCAGTTGGCCGTAAGGGTTCTGCCAGATGCCCATCACGTGTTCCTTCGTCACGATCGCGCATTGTGCCCAGTTTTCTGAGATGCAATAGTCACGTTTCACCGGGGCGTTCTCGGTGAGGGCTGGTTGCAGCGATCTTCCGGCAAGTGGCAGGTTCAAGTCTGGCAGGTCGACACCAGCCAGATCGATCACGGTTGGATACAAGTCAACCAGTTCAATCAGATCATCGCACAGTCTGCCGGCTGCATGTTGTTCGGGGGTGCGGATGATCAGGGGCACACGCAGGCTGTCGAGGTAAACGTTGTGGCCCGATGCCGCTTTCTCCGGCATGCCATGTGCGCCGGCGAATTCACCGTGATCGCTCGCGTAGATCACGATGGTGTTATTCGCCATACCCGCTTCACTCAGCGCCCGCAGAATGCGACCGATGTGGTGGTCCACTTCTTCCATGCATGCGTAGTAACAGGCCAGGTAGTCGCGATAGATCTGTTCGTCCGCTCGCGCTGCGCCCACATCCCATGTGTCGCTATCGGCGTAGTGTGCCAGCACGCCCGGTGGCAGGTGAGATGGGTCTTCGCGCAGTGTAACAGGCATGCAAAGTCCATCGTCCTCGCGTCGACCAGCACCCCAATGGGAGGTGTCGAAACGGGCTAAGTATTCCGGCAGAGGGGTGTATGGTTGATGCGGTCGATAGAACGATGACCAGCAGAAAAACGGCTGATTCTCATTCGTGGCCTGTCGGATAAAGTCGATTGTGCAGTCGGCGACGAACGCCTCTATGGTTCTGTTGGCGGGAAGATTTGTCGGGCGCGAGGCGAAAGGTGCTGGAGCTGGTCCCCATTCCGCTTGCCAGTCGCGTTGCCATGCTGCGGCGTGCGCCGGATCGGTCAGCCAATCTTCGTAACTTGTCCCGGATGATTCTTCCGCGTTATAGCCCCGGTGTTCAGCCCAGCCGACGTCGCATACTGCGGGTAAGTGGCGCTTGCCGTATGCCGCGGTCGTGTAGCCGGCATCGGTGAAGGCCTGCGCCATCGGGTATGTTTGATGGAGTAAGCCGCCTTCGGTGTCGGCATTACTCAAACAGCCAGATGTACGCGGATACAGCCCGGTCATTACCGATGTGCGCGATGGAATACATACACCGTCCTGACAGATCGCATTGGCAAAGCGAACACCTTGCGCCGCCAACCGGTCGAGATTCGGCGTCAACACATCGGGATGACCATCACAACTGAGTGCATCAGCGCGATGCTGGTCGGAGAACAACAGAAGAATATTTGGCGGCATATCAGGCATGGGGTACGACATAAAAGTGGGCGATGAATATTGAACTACAGGGCGGGCAGGGGGGCGGGTTGGTAATCCACATCAAAGAACCAACGGATGGCAGTGGGGGATTCGAATAACTGTTGATCGGTGCGTTGCTCGATGTGGCCGTCGAAGAAGGAAGCGTTGGCGCGGTTGCCGTGGGTCAGGTGAGTTGCCTCCTGCCATCCACCGCGCTTGTTGGCATAGAAGCGTGCGACCATCAGCCCCGGGCCAGGGTTGCCGGCCCCCCAGTTGCGCGATGAAGTGACATCAATGGTCCACACGTATTCCGCCGGGTGTGGCACACGAGCAAGACGTTGCACATTCAGGAAGGGGCGCCCACTGCCGAGGGGGCGATAGGTCTTCATGTGCGGGCCTTCCAGCGTCATCGCGTAGCTTTGGTTGGATCGGCCAAAGGCATTGCCTCTGCTGGAGTAGGCAAAATGTTTGTTCGATGGGCAGCCGAACACCTTGCCTGCTGGAAGATAGACGGTGCTGGTTTTCTTGGCGTAGGCCGATCCGCCGTTCGATTCACCCGAAAGGAACCACGGTGATAACGAGATGCGGCCATCATCCGCCGTGTAGGATGCCGCCATCAGCCCCGTGAATTCACTGGCGTAAGAGGAGCAGGCGGTAATCACCTGGCGCTGATTGCTCATGCATGAAGCGGCCCGGGCGGCCTGCTTCGCTTTGTTCAACGCGGGCAACAGCAACGCGATGAGCACCGCAACGATCGCCACCACCACCAGCAGTTCGACCAGCGTGAACGCGCGTGTGCGCATGATGACTTCCTTGCGGCCTGAGGCGACGCTTCAGTGTGGACGCCAACCCTCCGTCGATTCGCGAATTGCCAGCGGCGTATCACTTTCTTCCACCATCAGTGGCCCGATCCAGGGCGTGACAGGTGATTGTTGCATCCATTGAATGCACGTGGTGACCAGCGGGCTGACATCCGTGCGCGCTAATGATGTGATGGACGGCACGACATACCGACCCACTTGCCCGTTGATCGCGCAGATCGCTACATCCGGCCCGGGTTGGCGTCCACTATCGACCAGGGCACGCACTGCACCGATGGCGGTGGCTTCAGTCAGGCAGAGCAAGGCGTCGGTGTCGTCCGCGTGATCGGCGAAGAACTGTTGGGCAGTGTTGTACGCCCCATCCATCGGCTGACTGAATGGTTCAACCGGCTCGTGAATCAACGGGCCTTGCAGCCGATGACGCGCCATCCATAAGCGCCACTGCTGAATGCGCCCCAGTACGATCGGGTCTTCCGGCTGCACATTCATGCATGCAATACGCCGACAGCCCAGCGCGTACAGGTGGTCCATGAGTTTATGCACCCCCGTCAGGGGAAACTGGCGCAGCGATGGTACGTTGTAGGTCGTCCAGTTGTGATCGAGTACGGCAACAGGACGTTCCACAGTGGCCAGGTAATCGATGATCTCTTGTGGTGGCGTGCCCGGCAGCGGCATGAGGAACACACCGTCAAACCCTTTGAGCGTGCGCATGAAGGTGGGGTCGTCCCAGTGCGCGTAGTAGACCATGCGCATGGAGCAATTATTTTCGCTGGCGCTCTTGGCGAGCACCGCCTGCCATACCTGGACTTCGGTAGACTCAAACGCCGGCACCAGCATGGCCAGCTGGCACACGCCACCCTCGCGATGGGTCATGCGCCGAACTTCCAATCTGCCGCCGGGTTC
>JANQFT010000438.1 GCA_028277685.1 Phycisphaeraceae bacterium | reverse complement strand
GGCACAGTAGCCGCGGGCGAAAACCCGTGGAGCAGCAAGGATCATTCATGTCCACCAAGTCTTATCTCGCTTTCGATCTTGGCGCTGAATCGGGACGTGCGATGTTGGGTGTGCTGCGCGAAGGCAAACTTGAATTGCACGAGATGCATCGCTTTGCCAACACGCTGGCCGATCTGCCGGACGGCATTCACTGGAACACCGTTGGCCTGTGGCAGAACCTCATCGAAGGTTTGCGCAAGGCCGTGGTGTATGCGAAAGAAAACGATCTCGAAATCGCCTCACTCGGCGTCGATACCTGGGGCGTGGACTTCGCGTTGATCGGTGAGAGTGGCGAAGTACTCGGCATGCCGTTCGCCTATCGCGACTCCCGCAACAAGCCGGCGATGGAAAAGACCATCCAACAGACCGGCGATCGGCGTTTGTATGAGGCGACGGGCATTCAGTTCATGCCGTTCAATTCCATCTTCCAACTGGCGGCATGGCGCGACAGTGAGCCTGGGGTGCTCAACCAAGCGGCCAGTTTGCTGTTTACGCCCGATCTGTTGCACTATTTCTTCAGCGGTGAGCAGGCCATCGAATCGTCCATCGCTTCCACCAGCGCGATGGTTAGGCCCGGCACGCGCGAATGGCTGACCGATCTGTTGGAAGAACTCAATCTACCCACGCAACTGTGCGGCAAGATCGTCCCCGCCGGCGCGACGATTGGCACGCTACGACCGGCCATCGCGCAGGCGACCGGCGCATCGACCGACATCAAAGTCATCGCGCCTGCATCACACGATACCGCCAGCGCGGTGGCCGCCGTCCCCGTGACGGACGACAAACCGTGGGCGTATCTGTCCAGCGGGACGTGGTCGTTAATGGGGGTGGAACTTGCTGAACCCAACGTCAGCGATGCCGCGTTCGAGGCCCAGTTCACCAACGAAGGCGGCGTGAACGGCACCATCCGCTTCCTGAAAAATATCGCCGGTCTGTGGCTGGTGCAGGAAGTGCGCCGCGCGTTTGAAGCCGAAGGCACCACCTACGATTACAACCAGCTCACACAAGCCGCCGCGGAAGCCGAACCATTCCGCACCCTGGTCGATCCCGCGCACGAACCGTTCGCTTCACCCGGTCAGATGCCGGCCAAACTGCGCGACTTCGCCAAACAATCCAATCAACCCGAACCGGAAACAGTGGGGCAACTGGTCCGCTGCTGTCTGGAAAGCCTCGCGCTCACGTATCGCCACACACTTCTGAAAATCGAAAGCGTGATGGGCCAAACCTATGACGTGCTGTACATCGTGGGCGGTGGGGCGCAGAACGAGTTGCTCAACCAGATGACCGCCGATGCCTGCGGCAAGCCCGTCATCACCGGCCCATACGAAGCCACCGCAATCGGCAACGTCCTCGTCCAGGCCATGGGCTGCGGCGATGTGAAAGACCTGGCGGAACTGCGCAGCATCGTCGCGGCGTCGAGCGAATTGAAAACGTTCACCCCGGCCGGTACCGCCGCGTGGGATGCAGCGTATGAGCGGTACATAAAGCTGATCTGAAGTAGGTCCGGGCAGGCCCTGAC
>JANQFT010000431.1 GCA_028277685.1 Phycisphaeraceae bacterium | reverse complement strand
CGACGACTTGATCAAGCGCCTCGCGGCGTCTGCCGAGTGCCGCGATCTTTGCACCTTGCTGAGCGAGATAACGAGCGGCGGAACCGCCGAGGACGCCGGAGGCACCGGTGAAGACAATGACGCGGTCTTGGAGATCGAAGAGGTCGGTTGTGGTGTTCATAGGAGAGTTTTAACCGGGAATCTGGCATATGGAAAGCATGTTTGGACGTACATGACACGCTTCATTGTCATTTAGGATGTTTTTTCCATCGGCTGACCTTGACTTCAGGAGCCGTGATCGGAGAGGGCGGCCCGCTGGATTGGTCCCACGATCACGGCAAATTGCGTCAACAGAGACCAGAGAGGGTGGGATTAGCGAGATGAGATATTCGTAACCTGTTTCCAGATAACTGATTGTCGCTCAAGTCTTATTGGTCTTGGTAGTTAGAGCCGTATCTGGCGTTTGCTGTTGTTATCCCACGTTGGCGGTTTTGAGCCATAGATTGGGCGCACATTCGCAGCTTGTTGAATGGTGATTCAGTAAGCGTCTTCAGTTCATCCCAATTTACACGGTGGTTTTTGGATGTGCCGTCCGCTGAGCAACCTTCTTGCCTTTGCTCAATTCAAGGAGCCCACCAGGCTTTGGGATACCCGATTTAATTACCTCATCCGTGACTGAAGGGCCGAACGCGCGATCAATGCGGACGGTAGTCTTACCCGCATCATCAGACCGCAGGACGCCGAAGTCTGCCTTGATTTTTGCTCCGCCGGTGAGCTTGCCTCCCAATGCAGACCAGGGAATGGTTGTCTGCACCGCGTAACCCTCTGTGAAGCGGCGAACGCTAATTTCACCCTTTGTCTTGGTCGTCACAATCGTACCGTTGGCCATGTGCTGGCGAATGAGAACGCCTGAACCTTTGAAATCAGCCAGAAGAAAACGGCAAACGCCAAACCTTTTGGTTGTGACGATGAACTCACAGGCATCGCCTGAAGTTGGGATTGCTTCAAGTGTCTGGGCGTTGTTCTGAAAAACGCTGCTGTCTTTCTTCACGTGGAACTTCAGATGAATTCCGCGATTGTCATACGCAGAAAATGCTTCAGCATGGCCCACACGGGCCGGGGCCGCGTAGTTCGATCCCATGGGCACCATGTATGGTTTCAGGGTTTTGTAGTTTTTTGTTTCCTGGGATGTGGTGGACTTGTGTGATTGCGTTTTCTTTGTTTTGCCTAAGATGATCGTGCCGTATCGCTCGGCAGGTTTTGCTTCCGTGGGCATGTCCGCCACCATGTTGATGCCGCCACCCGCCCAGAACATGCGCGACTGTGTTTTGTTGCCGGTCGGATCAGAGAAACAGATGCCGATGTCTGCGGGAATGCGCATGCCTGGCTTGGGTGTGATGCCCATGTATTCCCAATTCAGTGAAAACTGCACCACCCAGCCGTTCTTGACGCGTCGCACGTTGTAGCCATGTTGAATAATGCGAACGTCCGCCACCTTGGTTTCAGCCACACCAGATACATAGGTGTATGCGTTTCTGGTTGGTTTCCCCTTGTATTGCATGCGCACAACAACCGGTTCATTGTTGTGCATCGCGGCCACAAAGCGCAACGGGCCAAGCTTGGGGCTGTTGACCTGCAGTTCAAACGCATCGCCGGTGGCAAATGCTTCACGGTAATCGGTACCGTTGTTAATGAACTTGCTTGTGTCGCCCTGCACAAACGCTTTGATGTACAGGTGTCTATTGTCCCACCCGAACCTGGCCCACGTGCTTCCCCACTTGGCGGGGGGACCGGAGTAGATATCCACACCCGACTCACGCATGACCGCGGTTACGGGTTTGATGGTCTTGGTCGAAGTGGCAGGAACGGCTCCGCCTGCGGGATCGTATCTTTCACCTTTTGCATACTTTCCAACGTTCGCATCAAGCATCACCGATCCGCCGGCAAAGCGTTGCACACGATCCAGGCCGGTGATTTCCACCACGGCTGAACGTCCGGCACCAAGCAGGTAGTACGATCCCTTGCGAAAGCCCTTACCGTTCGCCTGGGCTTGCTGAAAGTGACCGTTGAAGCATTCATCCTGTTGTGAGTGTTTGTCCAGACGGACGCCTGGTGTGGCGTCGGCAATGGCGTCCCATCCATCTGCCATCGAGTACGGACGGAACAACATGGTGATGAATAGGCCGTCGTCGCGTGTCATAAGATAGCTTTGTCCATCGACGCTGTGCATCATGTAGACATCACCCAGGTTGCCCGGTCCTTTTACGACGCCGCGCAGGCTGCGAACACGGAACACAGTGCCTGGCTTCACGGTCTTGTGGGCATCGCCGCCAAGTTGTCGCACACCGCGTTTGTCTGAGGGGTAGCTCCATACAAGGTTACCCGACGCATCGTGTAGTGAAGTGGTGGACAGGATGGAACCATCCGAACCGACATGCTTGAGCGAGATGAACTTATTGCTGATGCGGGTCAAGCTTTCCCAGGAATAGACTGGTGCACCGGCTTCATTGACGCCCTGGCAAGGCAGTTTGAATGTCCCGACCGTGTCATCCTTATGCCAGGAAGGCACAGAGAAGTAAGCATTAAGCTTGTCATCAATTGTCACGCCACCGAAATCGCCGGCACGATGGAAAGTGACTTCATTCGGATCGACACTCGCATCGCCATCCTGATCAACCCAGATCATGCCACTGATGTCCTTCGGCCAGGGATGTACGATCCAAACCGGCGCGCCACGTTTATGTTCCACGTGAGGCACGTCTTCATCATCTACACCCATGCCCATGGCTTGCGCGTGCTTTGGCCAGTCGGGTCGAAGGCGGGCGGCATCAAGAATTGCTTTGGGAACCCATTGTTCATCACGACGGGTGTTCAGTTCACGCCCGCGCATCCACATGCGGATGTTGCCGATCGCAGCACGTGGAATAAAACGTTCACCAACGTATTCACCAATCATCACCGGGCCTTCGGCACGGGATTTATAGGGTTCTAAATTCGCATCACTGCCATGCATGTACCCGCCCGCACACGCAGCGAATGAGCGACCGTAAGCCTTGATCGCGATGCCAGGTCGACCCGTGAACGGTACGTTCGGGCGATAGCCATGCTCTTTCCAGATATCGAGCCAGCGCCACGGCAATCGATCCGCTCGGAAGGTTTGCCTGTCGATATCGACATCGAACACCGTGCCGTATTGCGAGTCCGTCAACTCCCACGGCCTGGTCGGATCGACCATCCACGCACCGCCGCCGTAGTGTGCGGGACCCAGGAACTGTTCAGCCAATCGCGGTGCACTGGTGCTCCAGTTTTGCGGAGGCGACCACACGCTGACACGCTTGGGCGATGAAGTCATCTCGCTGACCCACAGTCGACCACGTGCATCGATATCCAAGCCGGCCGGCTGGAAGAAATCGTTGGGGTTGAGTTTGCCGATTTGTTGGCCGCCTTTGCGCCCCATCGCACGCAGCAATTTCCCGGAGGAATCGAACACTTTCACTTGCTGGGACGACGGGCGATCCAAACGCAGATATCGCCATTTCAGTTGGCCGTGCCTGGTGTACTTGTGCTGACCGTTGGCGCCCTGATCGGAAACGTACACGTTGCCTTGTGCATCGCTGGTCACATCCCACGGTGCACTAATGGGTGAGCTGGTGAATGCCTTGGTTGTGCCGGTCATCGTGTTCAACTCGACCACGGAGTAATCTGCCGCGGCAATGCAGCGACCATCCGGCAACCAGGTCATGCCCCATAAACGCATGGGCAATGTGCGATCGTATGTGAGTTTTTCATTCTTCCCATTCACTTTGTAAACGAGCGTGCCTGGCTTGCCGTTGTACTGGCCAAAGACATCGGCCAGGTAGACCTCTCCACCATCTGGTGTTTCATGTGCACCCACGATGCGCAGGTGTGCCCAGCGTTTTTTCTTATCTTCGACACCGGGCACGTCGTCCCTGGTGAGAACCAGTTGATTGCGACCGGTTTCAACATCGATTTCCCACACTGCGCATTCGCCAACGTAACTGGTGGCGAATGCACGATTGCCGATGGCGGCAATCGCTTCAGCACCACACCAGCCGCGACCAGTCAGCCACTTCACACCCCATTGTTTGTTGCCATCCAAATCAGTAGCGATCAACCCACGACCCCACTCTGCTTCATTGGAGCCCAGCAACATGCGATTGCCCACGCGCGCGACAGCGGTCACACTGGAGTGATCAGATGCCCAACCTCCGGTCTGTCCATACAACCACGGCGGGTTACCATGCTGGAACGTGCCGCGATAGATGGCAGCGATATCACCACGGTGAAGCCCGATCCAACGATATTCGCCCGGTTCGACTTTGTTTCCCTTGTCATCGCGACCGTCCCACTCAAAGCTGTGTTCGCCGGCCTTCAGTGGAAGGTTACCGAACAGATTGCGCACACGCTTACCGTTGGCATCATTGATGGCGATCGATGCCCAACCCTCGGCGGGCATGGTGATGGTGATGGTGTTCGACTCAGCATGGGCGTGATTGGAACTGACCAAGCAAGCAAGACAACTCAGCAACACTGGAAAGGCAAATACGAATTGGTGCAGACAATGCATGCGTCGCTCCAAAGATATTGAGCAGAATGTGACCGTTCAGGACGAACGTTAACGGCCTGTATGAATATTGAGACGATGCGCGTGTACAGGACTTACCAAACAGCTCGCGTTTCCGCGCTACCATCAAAAAAAACCGTGTTGATCTTGGAGTTGAAGATATCATCGCTGAAGTGTGGGCCGTAAGTTATTCCGGCCCACCATTGATTCACGCGATCCGTCTTCAAGAACGAGTCGTTGAGCAGTGGCACACGAGCGTTGAGATTCAGTGGTGCGGATTCACCAGGAACCTCACCGATTTCGTTTCTTTGTTTGTTTGAATAGGCATAGCGGATGGCCTTGTCGATGTGTACGCCCCCCCAATGCGCGATGTGGTGATTTTTGCCCGTGCCGTAACCAGCAGCCATATCACGGTTCAACTGGTCAAAATAGGCCAACCCCCAACCCATGTGTTCCAGATCGTAGTTATTTGTGCCGGGGCCACGGTAGAAGTAGTCGCCCATGTTCACACCACCTTTGGCATGCGTGGTGTAAATGTTGCCGGTGCGTACGTTCGTAGGATAGATGGCAGAATCATGATCCATCCGGAAGTTACCTCCGCCCGGCCAGAAGTCGATTGAGGTCCGACCAGTTTCGTCAACCGACCCTGCTTTGGGACAGTAACCCACCTCCACATCACCCATATAGCCTTCGTCTTTCAGCCAAGGCAACATGTACGACCACATCATGGTTCCGTTGTACATGCTGCGGCGAGGGTTACCCACCAACGAGGGTTGATCTATATATGTGTAAACAGGAAAGTCTCTATCACCGGAAGCATAGGTGTGCATTACGACACCCATCTGTCTCTGATTGCTCAGGCAAACGGTGTTTACGGTAACTTCCTTCGCCTTATTCAGCGCCGGCAACAGGATGGCAAGCAACAGCGCGATGATTGCGACCACGACCAATAGTTCGACAAGCGTGAATGCATTGCGCGTTTTCATAGTTATCTCACTTGGGCTGCACGCCTGTGCTCGATTGCCGCCCCCGAAAGCCCGTGTTGTGTCACTTCAAGGCCAAGGTGACTAATTGCCGTCAAGCAATCAGTCACAGGTCAATCGTCCAACTCAGCGACGTCGGCGCATCAGGCACGCACCGCTGAGGGTGATCAGTATCAGTGAGGCCGGCTCGGGAATGACCGTCAGGGTGACGTAACCATTCCCGTCGAAAAGTGTGTCGTTCGTGAAGTCGGCACCACTGGCGGTACTGCCGTATGTGCCTGACATGGTGGCGGCCACTCCTTCCAGAGTCAGGCTGGTCAACGTGGCATGATTGCCGGCATCTGTCAGGTCCAGCATGGCTCCAGTGGCAAGGGAAAGGCTTTCACCCAGACCAAGCAGCGCGCCTGACGCGACGGTCAGTGTTCCACCGTTCACCATGGTGGATGCATGTTCGTTCACGGCGCCACGAATGACCGTCGTTCCTGCGTTGACGATCAACTCGGTCACGTTGGATCCGATGTTTCCATCCACTTCCTTGTGCCCGGCACCGGTGGTGGTAATCGATCCCACGGAGTTTACAGCGGCAATTTCAGCGATAGCGATGTTGCCACGAAAGTTGTTGGTGCTTGGTGTGTTGAGCACAATATTGCCGGTACCGGAGATATCACCATCGATGATCGCATCTCCCGATTGACTGGTTGATGCAGTGATGGTCAGGTCATCTGCGAGGATGACATCCGCATTGATTTTAATAGCGGGATGCTGGTTGCTGTTCGTGGTACTTACCAGTGCCCCCGCGCCGTTGTTATCGAAGGTAATCGTTTGATCCGTTTGAGGTGTGACTGTGAATGAGCGTCTTCCGCCAGTAATTCTGATTTCGCCCAGAACAACATTGAGGTCGAGGGTAGCAGTGACACTGCTTCCGTCGCTGTTGTAATGCGCAGTGTGTCCTGCGCCATTGGGGACAACTCCAGCTTGCCAGTTGTCGGTGTTATTCCAGGTTCCGTTTACGTTGTCTTTCCATACTGCGGCATTAGCTGGCACTGCCGCACACACGAGCAATGCGACAAGCGCGAGCAGTGCATACTGAGTTCGTGTCATGGTTCTGTCCTCCTGCGGATTGGTATTCAATGCTTCTCTGTCTGACTCAACTCCACGGTCGAGACGTGCAGAACGTTTGAATTCGGGATCATGAGTTGTGGCTTAACGATGCGCGATTGTGGTTCGTTATCCAGCTTGCCAGCAATGCGATCGCGCAGCAGGTTGACCATCTCGCGCCCAATCTCAGGGTTACGTTTATCCACCGTGGCGGTGGGCACGGTTGGTTCGAACTGCTGATCGATCAAATCTGGGTAGTAGTTGTCGTAGCCGGCGATGTGAACGTCTTTTCCGGGCTGCAACCCCATGATTTTCAACGCCGCCGAAATCCAGCAGATGTTGCCATCGCTGGCGACCATGATGGCATCGGGACGCGTGGTGGCACCACGGAAGTAATCGAACAGATGACCAACCATCGCACGCGCGTTGATGTTGAATTGATCCTTTTGGCCACGTGTGTGAGGCAGGAATGTATCAGGCGTGATTGGCTCGACCGGTTCAAGACCCGCTTCACGCAGCGCCTGCTCATGACCACGATTTCGATCGGCAAGCCAATACGGTTTATGATTAATCTTTGGCCAGATGCGCAGAATGCGACGACAGCCCTGAGCGATCAGATGCTGAGTGAGCATTCTTGCGCCAGCAGCGTGATCGGAATAGACATGGTCAAATTGCTGAGCTGCTTCTGCGTTTCCATAGACCGCCAGGGGAATGCCCGCCCGGGTAAGTGCTTCGATGATGGCTGCACCATCTTCGTGCTCAAATGCATAGCGGCCAAGGATGACACCTGCGGGATGATCGGCGATCAGTCGCTTCAGTCCATCGCCGGAACACAACCGAGCTGGGTTAAGACTGATCCCGTGCAGACCGGCTTCGAACACAGCATCCATCGCGCCGCGCTCAATGAAGAGTTCCCAGCCGGGCGATTCAATACGGTCGGTCACCTGCGCAGTCACTTGTCGCGCCAGCACAGCAATGGTGTGGCTCATCAAAGTGCTTTGCAGTGACCTGGGGGAACCGGCGCGGACCACGCGGCGGCCGCCAGAATCAGCAAGCAGACCCTCATCGCGTAAATCTTGCATGGCCGACCGCACCGTGCCCCTGGCGACACCCAATCGGTCGGCAAGCGCCCGCTCAGACGGAAATGGCTCGCCATCCGCTAGGTCTCCATTTTCGACCCATGAACGCACCGTGCTGACGACACGTGCGCGAGCAGATAATAGATTTCTCGGAGATTGTGGGATGAGAGTCGCTGCCACTTTGCACTCCAGACTATATGATCACAACGAAGCGAAATATACCAGTATTGACCTTAATATACCGACATTATGCCACCTTGCCTGCGCCGTGTCAAGAAAAAGTGGTTTTCCAGCCATTATATTGCCATGCCCAGGATATGTGGTACACTTTCGGTATATTTATGGAGTGCACGGCGCATGCCAAAAACTGATTACAAGAATCCTCCTCTTGTAGGACAGGTTGTATCGGTCTCGCCGCAAGCTGACGTGTTTAGCATCTCGCCTGATACCGAGCGTGAATTGATCGGCGCTGCCTGGCAGAAATGGCTCGAAACCCATCTGCCGCGCCAAGTCACCGACGGATCACAGAACCACGGTGCTTTCGATGAACATTCGCACGGCTGGTATGACGGCCGTTACGCCGCATTCATGGCAGCCAGGTTAATTGCCGTGCGATGCTGGTCGGATGTGATTCAGTTTGATCGGAATCAACTCGATTGCGCAATTCTGGATTGCCTGGGCTTCGTGCTGCGTCGCCAACACACCGACGGCGCACTCGACCTGTGGGGGAATTGGTCATGCAACGAAGCGGGCTTTGCTGTGCCCGGGTTGGTCGAAGCCTATCACCACCTTAAGTCTGATTCAGGTGAGACCGCCCAACAGATGCGCGAGAAGATCAAGACATTCGTGTTGGCTGCATCCGAATCCGTGTTGACTGGTGAAGTTAGTACGGCAAACCACCGTTGGGCGGCAGCTTGTGCGCCGCTGGCGGCAGCGTACTCCATCTGTCCGGACCAACGATACCTCGACCGTATCGATGATTATCTCGCAGATGGCATCGATTGCGATAGCGATGGCTGCTGGCACATTGAGCGCAGCGCCGGTTACAGCACCGTTGCCAACCACGGCTTGATGGTCATGGCCGACTACCTTCAACGACCTGAACTACTCGAACATGTGATACGTAATCTGGAACACACGCTGTATCACATTCAGCCCGATGGTTCGGTCGATGCCAGCTTCAGCCATCGCCAGGATCGTGGCCTTCTAGACAAGGCGCCGTCAGACTATCGCACCGCACGACGTGTGGCGCTGATCACAGGCGATGGTCGTTTCACGACTCTGGCTCTGAGAAGATTCCCCAAGGACGACGAAGTGGCCGGAGAACTGATGCCACTGCTATTCGAGTTGGATCGTTCCCCCGAGGTGATGCCAGAGCCGAAGCCGTTGGCAGATCACTACGAGCAACACTTCAAGCATTCACAGGTTGTTCGTGTTCGGCGGGGTGAAATAGCATTAACCCTTACGGCCGATCGTGGCGGACATTTCTTCGACTCGATCCTCGATTGCTGGGGCGGGGCAAGGCGTAGTATTGACTGGCTTTGCTTGCGGCATGGCGAGATGGCGCTTTCATCGATTCAGATTGCCGTGGCAGGTGGTTACGCCATGCAACCGAACACACTGGATGTACTCGACAGTGGTCGTTGGCTGCTTCAGGCAGAGCGCTCACACTGGCAGCACACACAGCACTTCCGTCCCGGCTGGCCAATCGTCGAAGCAGGGCGGCCGGTGAATTGCGGCATCGATGTCTGTTGGTTTGGCGACGCACTTAAGATTCGCATCAAAGCTCACGGCGAGGTAGACCACCCCGCAGCGATCTGCTTCTGGGTTAACAACGAAGCGACGGTTGTCGAAACCAATCGGGCGATGAATCATCTCGCCGAATGCAAAACTGGCCAACTCAGGGGCGGAGCAAACCTCCGTCTTCATCAAAGCTTTCATGCACTGGAAATTTCAGGTTTGCCTTCCGCTGCGCATCAGATGTCTATGCAGCCGGAGCCAACCATTCCCACTGCAGTCACAAGAAACTCGACGTGCTATTCGCTGGGGCTGGTCCTTCCGCTCGATCTTGAACTAACCATTCTGCCGATCTCGACCAGTGAATAATGCAAAGTCTTCCCTGGGGCTGGTGTTCCGGGCAAACATAATCAGTACCATGCAGAGTTCTGGGTCCAGCATCTGATTCTGTACACTGTGGCCGCTCCGCACTCGTTCTCAGGAGGGATTGTGCATGCAACGCAGTGAAGTCAATGGCTTGATTCCTGATGCCATGCGGTTTTGTGATCGGCATGGGTTTCGTCTGCCTGCGTGGGCCGGGTGGTCGCCCGCGCGGTGGGGTGCGGCCGGTCCTGAAGCCGATGAGATTCGTCGTGCGATGCTTGGCTGGGATGTGACCGATTTCGGATCCGGTGATTTCAATTCGATTGGCCTCTTGCTGTTCACCATGCGGAACGGTATCTCGGCGGATGCGAATCAACCGGACGCGAAGACCTACTGCGAGAAGATGCTGTTGGTGGGTGAAGGCCAGGTCACGCCCATGCACTTTCATTGGTTCAAGATGGAAGACATCATCAACCGCGGGGGTGGTCAACTGGTCCTTGAGCTTTGGTTGGCCGACCGTAAGACGGAGCAGCCGATCCATGAGGGTTCTCTGTGCGTGAGTGTGGATGGCATCTCACGCGAAGTTTCCGCCGGCGGGAAGGTGGTGTTGGCTCCGGGTGAATCCATCACACTCAAGCCGTATGTTTACCATCGATTCTATGCCGAGCCTGGCAGTGGGCGCGTTCTCGCCGGAGAGGTCTCGCGGGTCAATGATGACGCGACGGACAACCGTTTCTTTGAGGAACTGCCCAGGTTCAGCCCCATCGAAGAAGACGAACCAGCCGATTATCTGCTCTGCCATGAATACCCCGTCGCGAGGAAGCAGGTATGAAGAGCCAGCGTCCAATCGTCGTCGCCGGCCACATCTGCCTGGATGTCATCCCACAATTCCCCGACCAGGCACAGAATACGCTGGAGCAGGTGCTGACCCCGGGCAAGTTGATTGACATTGGTCCGGCCACCACCGCCACCGGAGGCGCCGTGGCCAACGTGGGACTTGCGCTACATCGGTTGGGTAGCCCCACGCGATTGATCGGCAAGGTGGGTGATGATGCGTTTGGTCACACCATCAAGCGTGTTCTTGGTGAGCATGATCCTGCACTGGCGAACCATCTGCTGATCAGTCCCGACGATCAGACCAGCTACACGATTGTGATCAGTCCACCCGGAGTCGATCGTATCTTTCTGCACCATCCCGGGGCGAACGATACTTTTTGTGCGGGGGATGTTCCCGATCCATGCTTCGCAGATGCATCGTTGTTCCACTTCGGCTATCCGCCGTTGATGCGATCTATCTACCAGGATGGTGGTGTGCAGTTGGCTGAGTTGTTCAGTCGCGCCAAAGCGCATGGGTTGATCACCTCGCTTGATATGGCATTACCTGATCCGCAATCCGATGCGGGCCGCATCGATTGGTGCACATGGCTGAAGTGCGTCTTGCCGCACGTCGATGTGTTCATGCCCAGCCATGATGAGATTTTGTTCATGCTGGGTCTTGGTGCTGGAGCGCTGGACGCGCAGGCCATCGCTGAAGTGGCGGATCAACTGATTCAATGGGGAACTGCGGCGGTGATGATCAAGCTGGGCGACCAAGGGGTTTACTTAAAAACAAGCATCGCACCATCACGTATGCAGACAGCCAACCTGGCTGAAGATTGGTGTGGACGAATCATGTACTGCCCATGTCAACGAGCAGAAGTGGTGGGAACAACCGGCTCAGGCGATTGCACCATTGCGGGTTTTCTACATGGAATATCCTTGGGGATACCTGTTGAGCAGTGTGTGCAGGCTGCGGTCGCGGTGGGCGCCAGTAGTGTGGAAGCGGTGGATGCGAACAGTGGCATTCGCCCCTGGTCCAATATTCAAAAGCGCATGGATGCCGGCTGGCCACATCACGCACCACATGCTGCATTTGGATCATGGGCAGAAGCACCATGCCCGGGTGTGCGATGTGCCCCCGACGATTCGGCGCAGCGCTCATGAGCAATCACGCACGCACATTCGTTGGCTTCGGATTTGGCCCCATTCAAAGCGGCCTGTTTCTGTACGAAGCGTTTCGCTCGGGCCACTTCGGTCGACTGGTCGTGGCGGAGATAAACTCCGCACTAGTGGGCGCGGTACGCGATCACGGTGGGCAGTACACCATCAACATCGCCCATGCTGATCGTGTCGAACAAGCCACGGTCGAAGGCGTTGAGTTACTCAATCCAAATGATGCGGCGGATCGCAATCAGCTCATCGAGGCAATCACTTGTGCCGACGAGCTGGCCACCGCGCTGCCCAGTGTTGAGTTTTATAAAACGGGCGGAGATAACTCGGTCGTCAGTTTATTAAACGAAGCGTTATGCAAACGCACCCCAGATTGCCCTGCGATCATCTACGCGGCAGAGAACAACAATCACGCCGCTGAGATTCTTAGTGACAGCCTGACCTCAGAAGCATCCATAAACGTGCAAGTGCTCAACACGGTGATCGGCAAGATGTCGGGCGTTCTCGATGATGCTCAGGCCATCGCTTCGCTTGGACTGGCCACGCTCACACACAGCACATCAAGTGCCGTCCTGGTCGAAGCATTCAACCAGATTCTTCTTTCGCGCGTGACCGTACCCCATGCAACACGCAGCACCGACGTGTTCATCGAGAAGGATGACCTGCTACCCTTTGAAGAAGCCAAGCTCTTCGGCCACAATGCCATTCACGCCCTGATTGGCTATCTCGCGGCACAATGCGAGCTGGTGAATATGCATCAGGCTGGTCAATCCGACCATATCATGACCACCGCACGCCATGCGTTTATCCATGAATCCGGCGCAGCTTTGTGTCGCAAGTATTCACATCTCGACGATGACTTGTTCTCTCCATCAGGCTTCGCTTACTATGCCGACGACCTGCTCACCCGAATGACCAACCCATATTTACACGATCTGGTAAGTCGGGTGGTGCGCGATCCTGAGCGCAAATGCAGCTACCACGATCGCCTGTTCGGCGCCATGCGCCTGGCACTGACGCAAGGGATCGAGCCACATCATCTGACCCGTGGTGCCGCCGCCGCTTGCCAGATGATGCACGGCGTCACACCTTTTGCCGATCGCGCAGCGCTTGCCTCGACCCTGACGAATCTCTGGGGCACCGATGCCGATCAATACGCCAACACACTAATCGACCTGACCTGGCTGGCGTTAAGCAGATCTCGCTGACCAGTTCAGAGGCTTGTTTGCCACACGAGCGACGTTTACGTAACTGCCAAACGTGGACGGAAAACTCATGTGGGAAAAAGCTGATAATCAGTTGGCGAAATACAACCCCAAAAACAGTGATGCCCACGAAAAAGTGACGCTTAGAAGCCTGCACTAGACGCGACTCTGCGCCATGTACGTAACACGTTGAAAACAGTATTTTCGTGCGTCGCGCATAGCTTTGACAATCTAACGTGACTCGAAATGTGTCCCAAGGATCCCGCGAGGCAAGGCAAGGAAAGAGGGTACTGGTGTTAGGTCTGAAAGCCAAATAGTAGTCTGTTCTTTTTGCTTAGACTAAAGCTCGCGCTGATTGGCCTGATCATTTCAACTCAGCACTATGTTCTTGGCCCCAGCAACAAAAAGTTCAACTGGCGTCCTCTCGCCCCGACTTCTTTCTTCGCCAAGCCCTTTGGCAAGCATGGCAAAAGGCTTGCCGATTGTGGGAATAAGGACCACGCTATCGAGGGAGAAATTCAAGCAAACCATTGGCAGGATTTGCCGTTTCGCACGCAACACTCAAGCAATATCACGTGGTCAACATCACGCGCTGACAGATGTGTAATGAGGGGACCGTGAACTTATAGATACCATCCTGTGCGGTGAGTTCGACACGTTGCCCACCAGGCTGCAGGATCGCGGAGACGAAAGGTCGGTCAAGGCAGACCGACACTTCAATGGGGCCAAGTCGGGGAAACTGCGTGGCAGTGTTGACTTGCTTGTCGCGACGATCCAGCGTCCACTGCACCAGGTGGAGCAAGGCGCCGGTGTCGGTCTGGTGCAGATGAGCTACCACAGAAGGCCCGGCATTGTGTTGAACCATTCGATTCGGCAAAAGCAGATCGCATAAGGCGCGGATCATGATGCGAAGCTGCGGAGCTCCAACGGCTGCATCCTCGGCAAACAGGTTGGAAGCGCTATAGATCATTCTTTCCTGCTGCACAATCAAATCGGCGTGCGGTTGCGATGAAGGGAACGGTGGTTTGATGCAGCTCGGCAGATACCGATGTGCCAATATTTTTGCGCCGGCGAGTGACTCAATCAGACGACAAGGACGACGTAGCAGATACGCGAAAGGCTCCGCCTGAAGTTCCGGAATCAATCGCACAAAGTGCCCTGCCGGACCACAATCTTTCGCATCTGAAACGAAGGTGCCCACGTGGCCGATACTTGCCGTATCCCCTGATGGTTTATCATTCGACGCGACCCAATCGAGAGCACGGGCAGGGATGAGGTCTGAGGCGCCAACAATCGCGTCATGCATCGCCAATACTGCCCCGCCGTCATTCAGGTGAACTTTCAGTTTTTCGTGCACCGTCGAGTCACCAGGGGACTGGCCCGGCCAGATGATCAGATCAGCCGCGGGCCATTCATCCTCGGGTGTGACCATGTCGAACTGCAATCCGATCTCTTCCAGGAGCCGCGCCGCGTGCTGAGCATCTTCGGTGAAATCAGGAAACAAGGCGCCAGAACCCGGGCCTCGACGCACATCACCGATCAGTAACGCTTCTCGTACCGGGGTGGCCTGCTCGAGCATGAGTTCCATCTCGGCCAGTTCAGCATAAATCGGGCGCAGTCGCTGGTAGACCTCCGCTTCAAGATGGCCATCGGGGTAACGGTGATCTCCCATCGATACATGGCTACCCAAAGCAACCGTTCGCGCAACATCGAAACGCATCTGATCGGTCGTGCGCAATGTGCCCGGATCGGACCATGGGCCGTGAAAACGACTCACCAAGCCGATTGTCTCTGAACCCTGACCCCGCAGCCATCGGATGCCGGTCGACATTCGTTCCGGCCCATGGAAAAGAAACGGATTCTCCACCTCTTCCAGGCCATTGATCCCCAGGTGATTCGACTCACCAGGGTTTACCAGCGAATTGAAATAGTTCTCTGCGTTGAGCAGCTTTTGCTTTACCTGCGTATCGATTTGAACGCAGCGTTCTCGAATGATTTCGCGGGCGAGTTGCCACCTCTGGCCAAGGTCGTTCTCTTGCTTGCCCAATCGTTCACGAGCGATTTGATTGAAGAAGCTTGAATAGAACGCGCCATCTTCATGGAGGCAGATGTCGAACCAGAAGCCGGTAATGTCCGGGCAACGCTCGACGCATTCAAGCAGTTCGGGAATCACCACCTCGTCAATGTAGGGCGACGCAAAACACATGTGGAGGTAATCGCCCCAGTCCGCTTTCGAGCCATCTTCAAACACTTGTCGCCAGTCGGGTTTCAACTGTGCACAGGTGGCATCCAGGCCAAGTGTCCAGTAAGCCTGCACGCGAATACCTCGTTCAAGACAAGCCTCCACGGTTGAAGGGAACAACTGTGGGTCGGCCAGATGTGGATGCGTCGTCGCGACATCCGCATCATAATAGACATGGCCGAAGTGGCATTTGCCAGGCGTGGTGATGTAGTTGACGTGCGCATCGCGCAACGTGCCGGCAAACGCCTGGGCATCAAACCCTTGACCAACGTTCTCGGTTGCCGGATGTGTATGGAAGTCAAGATGAATCTTGCGAAGCATGATGCAGCCTCATGTCTGCCGGATGGTGAACTCTTCGTTTGAGATTTTAGAGGAAGCGTGATGACCATGGAATTCCGGATGAACACCATGGCTCCAGGTGGGAACAGATTCAGTGGCGCAAAGCTTCGGTCGCCCGGATCAGCCGGACGACCGAAGCAATCGATTATTGATGCGAGACCATTATCTTAGATGTTATAAACTTCAAACTCCTTGATGCCGACCATCGCGCTTGAAACGGAATCCACGTACAGTCGAATCTTAGAGGCGGAGACTTCGGTGAAATTGATCGTCGTGGCGCTGGTGCCAATTGTTGTACCGGTGTACACCGTCGTCCAACTACCGCTGACGTAGGCCTGAACGCGGAAGCCGCTGATTCGGGCGTTGTTTTCGCTGAGAACGACACGGTCGAAATCAACGTTGGTGCCGAAATCAATTTCCAGCCATTCGTCTGCTCCGCTGCCGAATGCGGCAGACCAACTTGTGGAGCTACTGCCGTCAACCGCATTGGCGGACACGTTACCGGCGTTCACCGATGAGGCGCTGGTCGCCATGTTAGTGGCCATGTTACTGCCGGTGTAGAACGCCTCGAAGGTGTAGAGACTCGCCATATTCCCACTCATGCCGTCGACGATGAAGCGAAGTCTCTGGGTTGTGACAGCGGTGAATGTATGTGTTTGGGACGAGCCGATCGTCGTACCGTTGACCACCGTGGACCACGCGCCGGAGACCCACGCCTGGACTCTGTAGCTGGAAACCTTTGTGCCGTTCTCCTTCAGGACAATCTTGTCGAGCGTCCTGTCCTGACCGTAATCAACTTCCATCCACTCACCGGTGGACGTCCCAAAAGCAGCCTGCCAGTAAGTGCTGGCGCTGTTATCAACGGCTAGATCCGGGCTGTTCGTCTGGTGCTGCGACGACGCGTTGGTGATCTGCCCGTAGTTCAAGTCGCCGCCGTACGAGATTGCGGGTGTAGCGTTGCGGACTTCAAATTCCTTGATGTCCGGTGCGCCGGTGGCGGTGTTCACGTACAGTCGAACCTTCTGGGCGGTAATGGCGGTGAAGCGAAACTCTTTACCGGTCGTGCCGATCGCCGTACCGGTTTCGATGTCCACCCAACTGCTGCCGTTGTGGTATTCCAAGTCGTACGAGGTGATCTTGGCGGCACTTTCGGCAATCACGATCTGGTTGAAGGTCTTGCTGGCACCGAAGTCGACTTCGAGATACTGGTTCGATGTCTGACCATAGAGGGCAGCCCAACGGGTGGCATCATTGCCGTCGATGGCCTTATCTGCGGTGGTGTTGCTGTCGTGATTAGTTGAGGCCGTGGCGGTCGCTCCGTAAGCGAGGTTGTCGTTGTACACCTCAAATTCGTACAGGCTTGGAGCGCCGGTCGCCGAGTTGATGTACACACGTACTTCCTGGGCTTCGACCATGTCGAAGGCATGCGTCTTCTTCAATCCGATGGCGGTACCGGAAACGATGTCCACCCAACTGCTTCCGTTGTAATACTGCAGGTCATAATCGGTCGTCTTGTTGCCCTGCTCCTTCATCACGACCTTGTTGAACTGCATGCTTGAACCAAAGTCAATCTCGAGCCACTGGTTCGATGTTTGACCGAACTGGGCAGCCCATCGCGTCGAGTCGCTTTCGTCGATCACCTTGTCCGAGGAATACGTCGCGCTGTGCTGGCTGGACGCCGACGCTGTGCCCAACAGGGCCATGTTGGCGCCGGGTTCGTAACCGGACGCTTCGGTAACGGTAATCGTGACCGTTACCGTGTTACCGTCAACGGTGCCGTCGTTGGTCTTGTAAGCGAAGCTATCCGTGCCAGTGAAATCCGTGTCCGGGGTATAGGTGAAACTGCCGTTGGAGGAGAGGTTCAACGTACCGCTAGAAACATCACTCACCAGAACCGCGGTGAGCGGATCGTTGTCAACATCGCTGTCATTGCCCAGCACACCGCTGGCCGAAACAGTCAACGTGTCATTCTCTTCCACGCTGTAGCTGTCGGCCATGGCCGTGGGAGCATCGTTGACTGCCGTCACGTTGATGTTCACCGTGACAGTGTTTCCATCGACGGTGCCATCATTGGCCTTGTAGGTGAAACTGTCGGTGCCGTTGAAGTTGGCATCCGGGGTATAGGTGAAGCTGCCGTTGGACGACAGGCTCAACGTGCCATTGGACACATCACTGACCAGACTTGCCGTCAGCGCGTCGCCTTCGACATCCTGATCATTGTCCAGCACACCATCGGCGGCATTGACCACCAATGATCCGTCTTCAGCCACACTGTAGTTGTCTTCAACCGCCACGGGTGCGTCATTGACACCGTTGACGGTGATGGTGACTGTTGCCGTGTTCCCGTCGGCCGTTCCGTCATTGGGCTTGTAGGTGAAGCTGTCGGTACCGACAAAGTTTGCCCCTGGCATGTACGTGAAACTGCCATCACTGGCCAGGCTCAGCGTACCGTTGACCACATCGGTTACGAGGATTGCCGTGAGGGGATCACTGTCGGCGTCGGTGTCGTTATCCAACACGCCATTGGCCGCCGAGATATCCAGGTTGCCATCTTCGTTGACGCTGTAGCTGTCGGCGACGGCCACCGGGGCTGAGTTGACGGCACCGGTGTTGTAGGCCTCGAAATCTTTCAGGCTTACCATGCTCCCGTTGATGCTGGTACAGGTAAACCGCAGGTGCTCAGTGACAACCGGTGTGAAGGTGTGTGACCGTTCGGCGCCGATGGTTGTGCCCGTCATCACAGTCGACCACGCGCCGGACACCCAGGCCTGAATGCTGTAGCCGGTGACCTTGGTGCCGTTCTCACGGAGAATCACCTTGTCGATCGTGCGTGACTGACCGTAATCAATTTCCATCCACTCACCGGTGCTTGTGCCGAACGCGGCCATCCAATAGGTGGAGGCGTTATCGTCCACCGCCCTCTCCGGCGCGTTGGGCAGGTGCTGCGAGGAAGCGTTGACGATCTGACCGAAGTTGTAGTCCGCATCGGAAGCAACAACTGGTGTGGTCTGACGGATCTCAAATTCCTTAATGTTCGGAGCTGCGTTTGCAGAGTTCACATACAAACGAACCTTCTGGGCGGTGATGTCGCTGAACTGGAACGTTTTGCCGCTTGTACCAATGCCCGTGCCAGTTTCAATGTCCACCCAACTCGATCCGTTGTGATACTCCAGGTCGTAAGACGTGATTTGCGCGGTATTCTCCGCGAGGACGACCTGGTTGAACGTCGTGCTGCGGCCAAAGTCCACTTCAAGCCACTGGTTGCTGGTTTGACCCGATGCGGCTGCCCAGCGCGTGGCTGAATCACCATCAATGGCCTTGGCTGCGGTGGTGCCGGCGCTATCCTGGCTGGAAGCGGTGGCCGTACCACCATATCCCAGGTTGCTGTTGAACACCTCGAACTCATACAGGCTCGGGGCGCCTGTGGCAGTATTGATGTAGATGCGAACGCGTTGTGCTTCGACGGTGTCGAACGTTTCGGTCTTCTGCAGCGCGATGTACGTGCCGGAGGCGACCGTCGTCCAACCGCTGCCGTTGTGATACTGCACATCGTACGACGTGACCTTGCCGCCCTGTTCGCCCATCAACACGGTATCGAATTGCATGACAGCGCCCAGGTCGATCTCAAGCCACTGATTGCTTGTTTGGCCGCTCAAGGCAGACCAGCGTGTCACCCCGTCACCGTCGATTGCCTTGGATGCACCCAGACTGGCGTTGTGTTCACTGGATGCGGTGGCGGTGCCGGACAAAGCCATGTTGTCACCAGGCAGGTAACCCGATGCACTCGCATTCACCGTGATCGTGACCGTGGTGGTATTTCCGTCGACTGTGCCATCGTTAGGCTTGTAGGTAAAGCTGTCCGTGCCGGTGAAGTTAGCATCTGGCGTGTAGGTGAAGCTGCCGTTGGACGAGAGGCTCAACGTTCCGTCGGATACATCGCTGACCAACGTCGCCGTCAGCGTGTCACTGTCGGCGTCGGTATCGTTGGCCAACACGCCGCTGCCCGAGCTTACATCCAGCGTGCTGTTTTCTGTCGCGCTGTAGCTGTCGGCCACCGCAACCGGGGCCGCATTCGTACCACTGACGGAAATGCTCACGCTGACCGTATTACCATTGACCGTGCCATCGTTAGGCCGGTAGGTGAAACTGTCGGTCCCGGAGAAACCTGTATTCGGCGTGTAAGTGAAGCTGCCGTCAGATGACAAGTTCAGCGTGCCATTGGAGACGTCACTGACGAGCGAGGCGGTTAACGAATCATCATCCACATCGGTGTCGTTGCTGAGCACACCACTGGCCGCGTTGACGGTTAGCGTGCTGTCTTCAGAGACGTTGTAGCTGTCCGCGGTTGCGGTCGGCGCATCGTTGACCGCTGAAACATTAAGAGTCACCGTCACCGTGTTGCCGTTGGCTGTGCCATCGTTGGGCCGATAGGTAAAACTATCTGTGCCAGCAAAGTTGGCATCCGGGGTATAGGTGAAGCCGCCGTTGGAAGAGAGACTTAGCGTGCCGTCGGACACATCGCTGACCAGACTTGCCGTCAACGTGTCATTTTCAGCATCAGTGTCGTTGGCAAGCACACCGCTGGCTGCATTGATCGTCAAACTGCCATCTTCCGTGACATTGTAACTGTCAGCCACTGCCTGCGGGGCATCGTTGACCGAGTTGACCGTGATGGTCACGGTTGTCGTGTTGCCATCCGTGGTGCCGTCGTTGGCCTTGTAAGTGAAGCTGTCCGTTCCATAGAAGTTTTCATCCGGTGTGTAGGTGAAGCTGCCGTTGGACAATAGACTCAACGTACCGTCGGATACATTACTGACCAGCACGGCCGTCAGTGGATCACTGTCGGCATCGGTATCGTTTTTGAGCACGCCATTCGTAGCGTTGATGTTGAGTCCGCCATCTTCAGCGACGGAGTAACTATCTGCTACTGCCACTGGAGCGGAGTTGCCAGTGCCTGCGACAACACTGAAAAACACTCTGGCTTTGAGCGTTTGGCCATTGGCGTTAATGGTGACATCGCCGGTGTAATCGCCAACGCTCAAACCGCTCGGGTTGGCCGTCAGTGTGATGGTAGACGCTGACGACTGATTGGCCACCGTGCCACTGGTGGCGGACAGGCTCAGCCAACTGGTGCTTTCGCTGGCAGTCCAACTCAGTGACTGGCTGCCGGAGTTCCAGATCGTCAGCGAGGTCGTGTCGCTCCCACCGCCAGTTTGCGCCTGCATGTCCATGTAGCGCTGAGGCAACTCCAGCACCGGCCCAATGGTCGCATTGCCCGCGTAGGTCGTCTGGAAGCCGATGAACGTATTGTCCCGCAGAACCGGATCAATGCCGTCGTTAAACTCCATTGCCACTGAACCGGAATGCGTCGCAGTCCCACGATTGAAGGTGTTGCCGTAGAACAACGTGTTAGCCATGGACCCATCGTCGTTGCGCTTGAAGACAGCGTCCGGTACGTTGGTGATCGAGTTGTGCTCAAAGACCATCGCGTACGGGCTGGGATTCGTTTTGTCACTATTGAGACGGAAGCGCAGGCCGTACTCAACCGCATCGGTGATCGTGTTGTCCCGGAAGATACGATTCATGCTCGGGTATCCGACATCCGTAGACCCGCGCTGAATCTCGATTCCGAACCGCGTATCATCGATCGTGTTGTTCACATATAGATGTGAGTAGGCTGCGACGTTGTCACCCGCTCCGCCCATCGAGTGCGACCAGACACTGATGGCAGCCCGGCTGTCAGTAATCGTGTTCTTGTCGGCGATGAAGTTCAACGCCCCTTCGTAGGCCTGAATGCCGGCAGCAGCAATGTGCTGCTCAGAGGTATAAGCGCGGTCCTTGAAGTCCAGCGTATTGTCGTACATTGCGATGTTGGTCGGCACCATCATGAACGAAATTTCAGACGTACTGTCCGGAATCACATTCCATGGCTTATCGACCGTGACCGTTCGAGTCGCCTCGTCAAACGCAACCACACGCCGAAACTGCCCAAGCCCCTTGCCATCAACAATCACGGCCATCTGTTCAGCATTGGCGCCGGCACCCGCTCCGAAAGTCATTGTCGTGGCCGTCGCGCTGGTCGGGTTACCCTCGTAACCTACAATCGTGCCCTCCCACATGAACTGCTCGCCCTCATTCCATGAGGTGTACTCCGGCCGAATCGTCATTTCGGTGGTGATGTTCTCGCCAAGATACACGTTGCCCTGGGTACCCCACAGGCAGGTACCCGTGAAGAATCGCCCGCGGGCCCAGCCGTCGCTTACCGTGTTGTCCTGATCCTGGGCGGTGCAATTCGACAGACTGATTTCCTCTCCTCCCCAACTGTATACAAGCGTGCCGACGTCATTGGTGCCGTAGAAGTCGACCGAATCGAAATGCACCTGATTCGCGGTACCGAGGTATACCTGCTTGCCGACAATCTCACAGTTGTTGATGAAGACACGGTTCGCACCGTTCAGATCGATCGTATTGCTTCCCTTGCCTTCGATGCGCACGTTGGTCAATCGCAGGTTCTCGCTGCTGCGCATCTTCATCACACCGGCCAAACCCTGACCGTTGTTGTCCAGGGTCAGGTCCTTAAACTCAACCCCGCTGTGGTGGCCCTGGTACGTCATGAAGCTATCGGTGAACCCGCTCTTGGCCTTGATGATCGTCTGGCCCATGCCAGCACCGTGAATCCGCAGGTTGACCGCATGCCCTAAGGACTCACTGATCATGTACGTGCCCGCCGGCAGGTACAGCGTATGGATCGGCCCGGAACCGCTGAGATTGCGCTTCGAGTAAATCAATGAATTCAGCGCTGCAGAATCATCCGTCGAGCCGTCACCCTTGACACCGTGATCTTTCACGTTGTACGTCGTGCCACCGGCCCAGTCGGGACCGTCGGTAATGGTCAGCGCTTCGGGGGATTTGCTCCAGCCATAGTCGCCACCGTGGCCGTTGTGTACCCAGATTTCGTAGTCACCGTTGGCCAACGTTTCGGGCACAACAAACTGCACACGATACGGGTTGGCATCCGTGACGGTCGCCCACTGTCCCGCTCCACTGGAAGGCTGTATGTAAATCCACGAAGTGACTTCGCCATGGTCGTGTGAAAGATTTTGACCATACAGTGACACCATGTCGCCTGCCTGGGCTTCATCCGGACCAACCCACCACGCCTCGGCGGTATTGACCATGCCGGCATAACTCACGCCGTCCGCGTTCTCAGACCAGATCATGTAGGCCGAATCATTCGGCAATGCCGCATCGAGTGTGACCACCGCCGTGTCGCCATCAAGCCGTTGAATAAGCCCGTCGAGCAAGGCGCCGTTCGATGAAGTGGTCTGGCCATATACGAGGAAGCGCGTGTCTTTGCCTGCATCGGAGCCGCCAAAATCACTTAGCTGATCGCCGGAGATGACGATCGAGTCATCAGGCCCCGCAAGTCGTGTCCATTCACCCAGTACCGGCGCTCCCGTGACCGGTGTCAGTTGCGCGTCAACACTTGGTGTGAAGATGTCGAACCCTGCCGGGGCTGTCGGATCATCCGAAGGAGCAATCACATTCGGCAGACCGGGTAACGTGCTCGATAACAACAAGCGAGGTTCCAGCATCTCAAGATGCAAGTGCGAAGATACGGGAACTACACGGCGTCTTTGATCTTGTCCTGACATGCGAAGCTCCTCGGTACGAGATGAGTGGTGAACGAGATGTCCGTAACAAAAACCAATGGCGGCCTGCGACGACCATTTGAAGACACAGCAGTCGCCACACAACAGCCCCCGGTGGGCCACCAAGCCAGACCCCGCCTGGACATGACGCAAAAGTGATTCAAGCGATTTTCCACTTTCCTCTGGCAACGAAAACGGTCACGGAATTGCCAGTGAGATTGACAGGGCATTTCATACTGTCAGACAAAGGTTAATCAATCTGTAAAGCACATAAAAGCCCATTTATAACTATATTTCAGACCATATTCATCACTATGAAGCGGCCGATGCCGGTCGTGATCCGCATCATTAATGAGAGTAAGGTGCACAGCGGCAAATGCTCAAGCGTTGCCTGCGGTGTGTTAAAATAAGGGATTTTTGCTCATATCCCGCCCATGGGCAACCTGTTCAAGTGCAGAGCAGCCGCTGGCTGGACGGGTCGTTGAAGCCAATTTCCAGGCGCATGCCAGGTGAAATGGATTCTGCGCCAAATCTTCTTGACGCCAGAGCACGAATTAGACTACATATGGTTCATAAGTTTATATTTAGCCTATTTGAGCCATGCTCGCTGACGGAGAAGATCAATCATGAATAGTCGTGCAACCATTGCAGATTGCTTTGACGTAACAGATTGCCGGAAGACAATGCTGGGTGTTCTGGCCCTTGCCATAATGTCCTTCGTTCCGGCTTGCGCGGCTCCCCCCTCCGCTACGCTGACATGGGAGGATCGACGTCCAATTGCTCGCGTGTTTGTCTCTCGAAGCAGTTGGGTATCGGATACCAATCCCGATGGCTTCCTGGCCAAGGATGTTGATACGCGGACCAAGCCCGGCATCGAAGCATTCCGGTCACGCCTGCTGCAGGCGGCGGATAAATGGATCGCCAATGCCAGGCACTACAACGCACAGGGAGTTGTCGTCTGGGATATCGAGGGATTTCAACAGGCGAGCATGGTTTATGTGGGTGACCCGCGCTGTCTGCCTGAGTACGCACCGGCGATGGATGCCGTGGCGGATGATTTTTTTGCTCGTTTCCGCCAGGCTGATTTGCACGTTGGCATCACCATTCGGCCGATCAAGGTTTTTCGGATTCCGCCCGAGAGTGTCGCGAAGTGGGGCAAATGGGGTTATCGCCTGTACAAAGATGGAGAGGATGATGTGCTGCATGAATTAAGCGATCGAATCGCTTACGCTCACAAGCGATGGGGTTGCACGTTGTTCTACATCGATTCAAATTTCCATAAGAAGAATATTGATGGGAAATGGGTGTCGAAGAAGATGCCTGCGGAGATGATGGCCGAACTGCGCCAGCGGCACCCTGAAGTGCTGCTTATCCCCGAGCATTATGTCTCGGGCTATGAACACTCATCCGCGCAGTATGCGGAACTCCGCATGGAAAGTACGGGGACGCCAGCCAAGGTTCGCAACCATGCACCTCGTGCATTTACCGTGCTTCACACGGGTGATGTTGCTCCGGCGACACTTGTTGCCAAGTGGGATTCAGTTGTGCAGAGCGTTCGCGGTGGCGATGTATTATTCGTCGATGCATGGGTTCGTTCGAGACAAAACGATTTCGTATCGAACATGTATCGGCAGGCAAAGTATGAAAGCCAGCAGATCCCTGCAGTCAAGACGGCAACGCAGGACCACCTGGAATCACTCCTGCATGCCTCGGAAGCAGCCGATCGGTTCCGCGCAGTTCAGGGATCAGACGAATCATCCACTTCGGTGTTACTGGATCTGTTACACAATGACCCGGACTGGGTTGTTCGATTAGCTGCCTGTCGCGCCCTTGGCCGTATTGGTACCCCCGAAGCCGTCGGTGGGTTAGAAAAGATTATCAGTCATCCGCACGAATCATCACTTCGCTACTTCGCCATTGATGCCGCGGTTCGCGGGGATGCACGTGCAGCCGCACAGGTACTGTCGCGATTGGCAGGGCATGTCCTTGGCGCACTCCGTAAGGCCGCAGCGTTCGGCTTAGGGCGGCT
>JANQFT010000375.1 GCA_028277685.1 Phycisphaeraceae bacterium | reverse complement strand
GGTATCCGCGAAGGACCACACTGCGACTTCTTCACGTAATGCCTCGTGTGCGGTTTGGTAGGCCATCAACACGTCTGCGCCGAACGGTGTGGGCAGGCCCAGGGGGTTACGCTTCGTTGACGTTGCCCCGTCGAGCATGAACGGTTGAGCGAGCGTATCGCCATGCAGCAACGTGTTGAATGTGTCGGGTTGTGCGGGGGCGGTGGGCGCCATCGTGGTGTGAATGATGTCCGGGCCTGAAACATCCAAACGCCACGCCGCGACCGCGATCCACACGGCCATGGCGGTGATGGCCACGCCCACCGTCAGCAACATGACATTCTTGATGGTGGTGGGTCGGGTCAAGGGCGTTCGTCGTAAACAATGGGGCCGCGGTAGCTGGGGTCGCTCAGGTAAAACGAACGGATGAAGCCGGCGAGGATATTGTTGGAATACTGTTGTGGGCCTTCGGGGTAATCGGCGTATTCGGGATCGTAGTCACCGTCGATGTTATCCAGTTCCTCGTCGAATTCGCTGAAGTAGACATCACGCATACTGCGGCCAATGCGATAGCGTACATTGATGGAAACACCATTGATCCACTGATCCGCCGAGGCCCGCCAGTCGATCGTGTGTCGCCAGTCGTTGTTCATCATCCAGAACTGCCGCCGAAACTCGCTGCTGAGCGTGCGCCACAAGGGAACGCCCGTGTCGTAATCCACGATGAACCCTTCATGATGGCCGTGCGGCTGACGTGCGCCCTCGGCGAAAGGCACGAACATCAACGACTGCGCCGTCTCTTCCGCTTCAGATGAATACTGGGCCGCCAGTTCCACCAACTCCATCCGCACTTCCCGGGGGTACCAGCCGCCGTGATGATACCACTGTAAGGATGCAGCCTGTCCATCAAAGAAGGTGTTGTTCAATTGCGGATGCTGGTTGGCATCACTGCCGGAGGATGGCCCGGGCGCGTTGGCCACATCACGCCATACCTCGTAACGCGACATCACCTGGGCCTGTTGGGTGCGCACCATCACCTTGCCGAAGAAGAACAGCAACGCCAGCACCAGCATGATCATGGGCAGGATGAGGACCAGTTCCATCATCGCCGTGCCGCGTCGTGCGTTGTGCTGAACATGGTGCATGGTTAATGCTCCAGCGTGACCGGCGCCAGTTCGCGCGCCGCCGAAAGATAGTCGTACATCAGTTCCACCGACTCACTGTCCAGCCCGTCCACATCCAAGGGTTCACCCAGTTGGGCTTCGAAGGTGGTGAGCCAATCTTCGTAATCGGTGACCGGCTGAAGCTGTGCATGCCACATCGGTGTCCACAAATCCCATGAGTGATTGTTGAAAATCTGAATCTGTGAGATACCCACCACGTAGGCGTATGGCTTGCCGCCACGAAACTGCGTGGCCCATGCCTGGGGTCGATCGCGGTGTCGTGCAATACCCAGGCAGGTAAGGTACTCGCGGCGATCTTCATCGCTGCGCGTCACCAGGTCGTGCTGCAGGTCTATCGGTGCGGGAGCGGACTCGCTGTCCTTGTTGAAGCCCTGATACGGATCACCGATGTCGACTTCGTCGCCGATGTTCACGCCAGCGAAATAGAACGTATCGATGCGGTAGACATCTTGCGCTACGGGTTGACCAAGATCATCCACCTGCGGTTCCAGGCCGATCTCAGGGTCATAATACATGCGATAAGTCCATTGCTCGCGCCAACCGTAATCGACAATCTGGTCGACCGCAGGTTCGGCCGTCCAGGTGCGCGGGTCAACCCAACCACGCCGACGCACAATATGCGGTTGCCAGATGCCCCCGCGCCGTTCTTCCGCCCAACTGCCGGCGGTCATGAACGACGGATGATCAACCGGGTAACGGCTCTTGATTTCCACAGCAAAAAAAGCCGTTTCGTGAACGTTGTCCGCAGCCGCTTCGCTGACCGCACGATTGAAATCAGTCACCCATTCAGGCCTGCGGGTGCGCGAGGTTTCGATGATGTCGGGCAGTGGTTCATCGTTACCCTGGTCATCGATGCCACCGGGCCAGAGGTACTCCAGCTTCGCGTTGGAAATGCTGGAGCACCAACCGCTGAAACGCGCGTTGCGCAGTTCTGACCGATTGAAACTCCAGATGCGTCGCAGCATCCACGACTGTGGTCCCCACGTGCGGTAGTGGGTGTATTCCCAGCGCGTACAGTTCCATCCCCGGCCGGTGCTGCCAGCGCTGCGGCCAATGGGGATGGTGCCACTGCCGCCGGGACCTGAACTGGATGGCGGGCGTGCCACACCTTCCACGCATTCACCGACACGTTCGTGCCAGCCGAACACGGTGTCATACGGTCCGCGGCGAATGAGCGGATCATCCGTGCCCTGCGGCAGAATGCCGTGCTTGACCGGCCGACGGAAATCGTTGAACTGGCCACGTTCGACCGGCAGCGTATGTGACAGCGGCACCATGAACGTACGGGCCGGTACATCATCGCGGTAGGCAGCGCTGCCACCTCGCACCGCGTTGATCTGCGCCAGGCGGCCAAGGTTCTCGGTGAATGTCTGGTTGACTTCATCAAGGGCGTACATCGCCTTCCACAACTGGCCCATGCCCTCGGGGGCGTTGTGGTAGGTCATGCTGCGGATGTCGATGCCGCTGAACATTTCGTGCACCGGTTCCAGGTGATCGACTTCTTCCTGCAATTCCTCGCGGAACTCCTGAAGCATGTCTTCGATTTCGTTCATCAACGAAGAAGGCCCGGTCCCCACGCCGCGATCAAGTTGGTCATCCAGCGATGCGAGCATCGCAGTTTGTTCGATGTAGGCGAATTCCGTGGCCATGGGTAACGTGTCGAGCACGTTGACCAACGCGATGTAACGCGAAATGCCGATGTTGTTCTGCGCCACGGCGTTCATGGTGCGTGCGACCCAGCCTCCGCCGGCGATGGCGGTGGCGTCCGCGGCGTCCTGCGTGGCCTGGCGGTTGTTCACCTGCTGACCCAGGTTCAACACCCATAGCGCCAGCCCGACCAGCAGCAGCAGGGCCAGCAGCATGATCACCATCACCACCCCACGCTGACGTGGATCAAATGTCGTCGTAGTGCGCATTGACTTCATCCAGCATCTTTTGCACGGTGCCGTTGTTACGCATGGATTGTGCGGTCTTGAGCAGGCTCTTGGCGCGTTTCCATTGGCGGGAATCCATCGCGTGCCGTGCCCGGGCGATCAGGCTGTCGAATTCCGTGTCCTGCAATCGCCGGGTGATTTCTTCAGTATCGATGGGGGTGCCTTCGATGGAACGCCGCGCTTCACGGAACTTGACGATGGCGTCGCCGTGTCGGCCCTTGCCGCGCAGGCTGTCGCCTTCATCGCGCAGGTCGCGGTAAGCTTTTCGCACCTGGTATTCAGCCATCGCGGTGTTCAGTTCGATATCTCCCGGGTCCAGCCGGGTGGCCTTGTTGAGTTCAGCCTGCGCCTGTTCCAGTTCCCATCGCGCCATCGCCTGCTTGGCATTCGCCACGCTCAGGCGAAGCTGGGCGGCGTTGATGCGTTGCTGAACCTG
>JANQFT010000301.1 GCA_028277685.1 Phycisphaeraceae bacterium | reverse complement strand
AGATGGGTGTGGGTTGATCGTAATGCACGACCTTGGTGGAACCGCGCGGCATGGCGATGCGGAGGAACTCGGTGGCACGTTCGGCGGCGTCGGCGTCATCCACGATGATGCGCTTCACATCGTTGGTCAGCACATCGCGAATGGTGCGGATGACCAGGTCGCTTTCGGTGTAGAGTTCGGCGGGGCCTTTGCCGGCCTTCATGCGGCGATCGATCGACTTCCACAGACGGTTGAGATATGCCAAATCGCGTTTGAGTTCGGTCTTGGTGCGGCCGATGCCGGCGGTGCGGACGATGAAGCCGAAGCTCTCGGGCGGATCGAGTTCATCGAGGATTTTTCGCATTTCGCGTCGAGCGTCTTCGTCTTCCACTTTGCGGCTGACCCCGTGGCGTTCCATGCCGGGCATCATTACGAGGAAGCGACCGGGCACGGAGAGGTAACTGGTGAGGGTGGGGCCTTTGGTGCCGATGCCCTCTTTGAGCACTTGCACCAGTACCTCGGTGCCGCGTTTGAGGCACTGTTGAATGGGCGGTCGGTTGCGGCGGGGAGTCTTCATGCCCACACGTTCGGTGGCATTGTCATCCCCGGGGAAGTAGCGGGGGTGAAGATCGCTGATGTGCAGGAAGCCGTTGCGGTCGAGGCCGAAATCGACGAAGGCCGCCTGGATCGACGGTTCGACGTTCGTCACTTTGCCGCGGTAGATGTTGCTGACGTGCAGGTCGTCGGAAACGCGCTCGGTGTAGAGTTCTTCGAGGCTTTTTCCCTCGGCGATGGCAATACGACATTCCTCGCCGGGCACATAGTTGATGAGCATTTCACGGTCTGGCATAAAGCCCAAATCCTTTCACCCGATGGTTGCGCTTGGGTTGCCTTCCGTGGCAACGTGACGCATCACGCATCGGTGGACCGGCCGGGCGTCAACCACTTTTCGTGGGAGCCACCAGCGATCCGAATGAACTGTTTCCCCGCCGCACGATGCTTGCGCGTCGCACAAACGCGCTAACCGATGGAACGACCATCGAAGGCTTCGGGAATAATTTTTCGTGTCTCTTCCCGCAGGTAATTCATCACCTGGCGGTCGGAATCATAACTGGCCGCACGACGGGAGATGCGCTCGCAATCTTCTATCGTGACCGACCGAACTAACTGTTTCACTTCCGGAATGGAAGGTGGCGTCATCGACAGCCGGCGCAACCCCATGCCCATTAACAGCATGACGAACTCAAGGTCGCCCGCCATTTCGCCGCAGCACGTCACGCCCAGTCCCTTATTGCTCGCCGCGCGGATGACATCTTTGATCAGCATGAGGATCGCCGGGTGAGCCGGTGAATACAGGTTCGCCACGCGTTCGTTGGTACGGTCGACCGCCAGGGTGTACTGGATCAGGTCGTTAGTGCCGATGCTGAAGAAGTCGACTTCCTGGGTGAACACCTTGGCCATCAGTGCCGCCGACGGCACCTCGATCATGATGCCCACCTGAATATCTTCGTCGTACGGAATGCCCTGTTCGTCAAGGTCTTCCATCACATCGTTAAGGATCATGCGCGCCTGGCGCAGTTCCATGGTGTTGGTGACCAGCGGGAACATGAGTTTGATTTTGCCGTGCGCGCTGGCGCGGAGGATCGCCCGCAGGTGATTGCGGAACATGGCCAGGTCCTGCAGGCACAATCGAATCGACCGGCAGCCAAGGAACGGGTTGCGCTCCGGCTCGGCGATGCGCGCTTGGGTGAACTTGTCTGCCCCAAGGTCCAGTGTGCGGATGGTGATCGGCTTGCCGCCCAGCAGGTCGATGGCTTTCTTGAACGCCTGGTACTGCTCCTCTTCGTCGGGTTCCACTTCCTGGCTCAGGAACAGGAACTCGGTGCGGTACAGGCCGATGCCCACCGCGCCTTTATCGACGGCCAGATTGATCTCATCTGGGAACTCGATGTTCGCCAGCAGATCGATTTCCACGCCATCCTTGGTAACGGCGGGCTTATCACGTAGCGTATCGAGCGAAGATTCAAATTCCAGGAAACGCTTGAGGTACTGCTTGTATTCTTCGAGTTGCTCGTCGGTGGGATTGATGATGAGCAACCCACGGTTGCCATCGACGATGACCATGTCGCCGGCGGATACTTCAGCGCTGGCATCTTCGAGGCCGACCACTGCGGGGATGCCCATGGCACGGGCGACGATGGCGGTGTGGCTGGTGCGGCCGCCAGCGTCGGTGACCAAGGCACAGACATGCTCTTTGTTCAGCGATGCGGTTTGGCTGGGCGTGAGGTCATGGGCGACGATGACCGCATCGTGTTCCATGTGGTCCAGTTCGTGTCGCATCTCGTCCATCAGATGACGCAGGACGCGCTTTTCCAGGTCCCACAGGTCACTGACGCGCTCACGGAACAGCGGGTTGGGCTGAGCGAGGAATGTCTTCGCCACGCCACGCATGACCGATGACAACGCGAACTCGGCGGTAACCGCCTCGGCGTCGACCATGGTGGTGACCTGGCGAATCAGACTTTCATCATTGAGCAGGCCCAGATGGAAGCCGAAGATCTTG
>JANQFT010000193.1 GCA_028277685.1 Phycisphaeraceae bacterium | reverse complement strand
AGAAGTTGCAGCAACGCATGCGCGACCAGGGACAACTGGAAAGCCAACGCCTGCTTACCCCCGCCACCATCGACGCGACGCCGAAGCAGATGGCCACCTTGGAGCAACTCACACCTTTGCTCGGTCGCATCGGCATCGACGCTTCGCCCATGGGGCCGGGTACGATCGGTATCCATGGGTTTGCCACGTTGCTGTTCGACCGTGGCGTGGAACCGGCTGAGTTTCTTGCTGAACTACTGGACCGTGCAGAAACAGAAAACATGAAAGTTGATGATGAATCCGCCCTGCACGAGGTGCTCGACATGATGAGCTGCAAGGCGGCGATCAAAGCGGGCGAGGGGCTGGCGGATGAAGAACTGAGCGAACTGCTGAAACAGCGTGACCAGATCGAACGGGCGAGCAATTGTCCACATGGTCGGCCGACCACCATTCGCCTGACCCTTGGCGATTTGGAGAAACACTTCAAGCGAAGTTAGCGCGGTTCGGCTGCATCGTGCACCACGTGATACAACTGAATGCTGCTGCTGAGAAGTTGACCGGCCGGCTCCAGCTTTGCGCCGGGCCAGATCGCATCTCTAAGTTGCGCTGCGGTGGGCATGTTTTCCATTGGTACGTGCATGAGTAGGGTGCGACCAATCGGTGCCTGCTGCACCTGTGGTGTGGCCAGCAGTCGTTTGCCCGTTGCGGCAAGCACCTTGGCTTGCGGCGATGCCGTCCACAACATCTGGGGCAACATGCCGCGCCGCATATCATCGATCACGATGTACTCGGCTGCAGCCACTACTTCGCATCCAGTTGCGGCTTTGCGGTAGCTGCGATGCAACCCATTCACCACGTTGATGGTGTTGTATCCCATCACGATCAACACCAGCCCCAGCAGAATCTCACGGCGTGGCCACGACCGCACGATCGCAATCACCATGCATGCTCCCAACGGCCAGACCAATGCGTAATACCGATGCCCGATCGCATGCGCCGGGCTTTGCATTGCCAGATAAGCCAGTGAAGTAAAGCCCCACAGCGCCAGAGCGAAGTACACCATGCTCCAAAACCGCGCATCGCGCACCAAACCGGCAAACCGACGCGTCGGGCGAATCAACAGCCTGCCCACCAGCACCACTGCTGCTGCCAGCATGAACCATTCCATCCATCCGGGCTTGCCATAGAAAAACAGGTGGCCAGTGCCTTCCGCAACACGTTGCAGACGTGCGAGCAATTCTTCTTGTGAGAAATCTGGTACGGCGGTGCCTTGCCCGGTGAAAGACAAATAGAACGTTGGGTGAAGCAGCCATGCACCCAGTACCGCAAACACGCAAATCGCGGTGGCGGTCAGGCTGCGCGAACGTTTATGTCTTCCCGAAGCACACAGCACGTAAACTAATCCAATTGCCAGCACCACGATGAAGTGATAGTGCGTGAGCAACCCACCCAGCACAGCGATGAACAACCACATCAGTGTGATGCGCCGCACGCGTCGACCGGCCAGCAATCGCATCAACGACCAGCACATCACCAGCGCACACAATGCATAGAGCGGATACTGCCGCATCTGTGTACTCGCCGTGAGCGCACCGGGGCTGATTGCCCAAAGCAGTGCCGCGAGAGCACCCCACGTGGATGATCGCAGTATCCGCGTGGCGAAGCCGTACAGCACGAAAATGGTGATCAACCCGATAATCACGTTCACTGCCAACGCTGCGGAAATCGTTGCCCCACCGATAAGCATCGCCACGTGCATCAACCAGAAATACAGCGGTGGGTGTAGATCATGCCTTGCCAGGTCGCGGCCGATTGTCACGAACGCGCCTTGCCTGTTCATTTGCCAGAATTGCTGCCAATCGCTGGCGTTGGCCCATGTGCCGTACGGTTCTAACTGACCGGACACAATCGCGTGATATTCATGTTGATGACCAGTTGCCGCGATGAACGAAATCACACCATCGTGGCTCGGGGTAGGTTTCTGGCTGACACCCATGATCAGTATCACCACGTGTAACACGCATGCAGCGGTGAGGACAAAGCTGATTTGCATACGATGCGTGGTCATGGCGTGACGCGTTCCCATGCGATCTGTGGCATCTTCTGTTATCGGCCGCCCCCAGCCGTCCGCTGTACCCGTCTAAAGCCAGACCAAAGGAAATTCACTCACCAGACCGATAAAGACCCGGTGGCCCAACCAACCACATTGGAGCTATCCCAATGAGCCAGGTCGGATCAACCATTGGATACGCCTCACCGCCGCTGCGTGCTATCTGCCGCGCTGCCCGGCCCCAGCAATGGGTGAAAAACCTTCTGATCTTCGTGCCCCTGGTTTTGGGCCAGAACCTGACCGATGGCCCCATGCTTCTGGCCACGTTCGCCGGCTTTGCCGTATTTTGCCTGGTCGCTTCGGCCGGCTACATCGTGAACGACCTGCTCGACATTCGGGCTGACCGCCAACACCCCCGGAAATGTCATAGGCCTTTTGCCAGCGGTGCACTCAGTCGTTCCACCGGCATCATCATGATTGCCGTGGCAGTGTGCTGCGCCATGCTGATCACGATCGCGCTGCAGTCATGGTTGTTCGCCGGTTGGACCGCGCTATATTTCGTCCTGACCGTGGCGTACTCGGTGTTCCTGAAGAAGTTGCTGATTATCGATGTGTTGGTGTTGGCTGGACTTTACACGTTGCGGATCATGGCTGGCGGGGCTGCGGCCGATGTGATGGTTTCCCCTTGGCTTCTCGCGTTCAGCGGGTTCCTGTTTTTCAACCTGGCGATGCTGAAACGCTATGCGGAACTGAAGATGATCGACCAGATGCAGGTCGAAGCGCCAGCCGGTCGCGGTTACCGTGCAAGTGACCTGAGTATCGTGCGTAGCGCTGGGCCGTCCAGTGGTTACATGGCGGTGCTTGTGCTGGCCATCTACCTGAGCAACAGCGAGACGGTAGAGAAACTCTATGATTACCCGCAGGCACTCTGGATGATATGCCCGCTGCTGCTGTATTGGATCACCCGCGCCTGGTTTTTAGCGGAGCGTGGCGAGATCAACGATGACGCCATCTCCTTCGCCCTGCGCGACCGCATCACCTGGCTGACCGTGGGCCTGGTGGCTGTGCTTGGCTGCATCGCTTCTCTCTGATCACCGACCTCATGCATTCAGATCTGCCGGAAGCGATGCGAAGGCCGCGTCTGTGATGTCGTGTCTTGACCTGCTGACCGATCGACGGCATAACAGCGGTTCACCTGATGAGGATAAACTGATGGCGTTACTGCAGTGTAGTTTTCACAGCGATGTGCTTGGCCTGGCGTGCAGCATGAATGTGATTCTGCCTCAGCAGACCGGCGCGACGCAGATCGGCATGGCCAGTAGCACCCGGCGCGATGGCAAGTTCCCCGTGCTCTGGTTGCTGCATGGCATGAGTGATGATCACACCGCCTGGGTACGCCGCACGAGCATCGAGCGTTACGTCGCGCCGCTGGGCTGGGCGGTGGTGATGCCCGCGGTCGGACGCAGCTACTACGCAAACATGCACGCCGGCCTGGACTACTGGACGTTCATCAGTGAGGAACTGCCAGCCATCGCGCGATCGTTCTTTCCCCTGTCTGAAGCGCGGGAAGAGAACATGGTCGCCGGCCTCTCCATGGGAGGTTATGGAGCCTTCAAACTGGCGATGACGTTTCCTGAGCGCTATTGCGTGGCGGCTTCACTTTCTGGCGCTGTGGATGCCCATACCATCA
>JANQFT010000181.1 GCA_028277685.1 Phycisphaeraceae bacterium | reverse complement strand
CCACCCAGGCGGAACTGCAAACGCTCCGCTACAACCCGAGTCCGCAGGTACAGGCAAACTTCCGCAAAGGCGAAGGTTGTGACGAATGCCGCGGTACCGGTTACCATGGTCGGGCTGGCTGCTTTGAGCTGCTGACGGTGGATGATCAGATTCGCGGTCTGATCCAGGCGCATGATACGGCCTCCAACATCAACACCGCCGCAATCAACGCCGGCATGATGAGCCTGGGCGCAGACGGGCTGCGTAAGGTTGAATCAGGTCGCACCACTTTGGAAGAGGTGATGCGCGTGTCGGTGAGGGCTGCATTCTAATGGCAGTTTATGTCTACACGGCGAACGGGGGGGCTGGCCAGGCCAGTACGATCCAGGGAACCATCACGGCGGATTCTCCCCGTCATGCGCGTGATCAACTGCGCGCACAAGGACTGATCATCCGCGATGTCGTGCAACAGAAAGCAGCCAGAAAAGAATCACGCTGGTCGCAATACCTGACCCGACGCCAGACCGGCAAGGTCACCGGCTTACTGCAGGAAATGTCCACGCTGTTGGGTGCGGGTATTCCCTTGTTGGAAGCACTGGATACCATCACCCGCCAGCACACCGGGCGATTTCAACAATCCATTCTCCTGTTACGCGATCACGTGGCCGCAGGTGGAAGCTTGGCCGAAGCCATGTCGCATCAAGGAAGCCTGTTCGATGCAGTATGCCTGAGCATCGTGGAAGTGGGTGAAAGCGCAGGAACACTGGATACATCGCTGGCCAGCCTGGTTGATTTCCGGCGTCGCACGGCGGGGCTGAAAAACAAAGTAGCCTCCGCACTGATGTATCCCTGCATCGTGTTGGGCCTGGGGGTGGTTGTCAGTCTGTTCCTGATGACCTACGTGGTGCCGAACCTGCTTGAAGTGCTCATGAGCAGCGGCAAAAAACTGCCGTTCGCCACCGTGGTGGTCAAATCGATCAGCGATTTTCTGATCAACTGGTGGTGGCTGCTGACGTTTGTGGTTGGTGCCACCATCGTCGGTGTGCCGGCGCTACTCCGTACAGAGCATGGCGGTATGTTCTGGGATCGGCTTCAGCTACGCGCGCCGGTTTTTGGTGATCTGATTCGCAAGCAGGCGATTGCGCGGATGTCGATGGTGATGTCCACCCTGCTCAAAAGCGATGTGGTATTCGTGAAGTCGGTGCAGATTGCTCAACGCACCGTGCGCAATCGCGTCTTGCGCGATGCGCTGGTCGCCTGTGAGAAGGCCGTGATGGCCGGGCGCGATATCTCTGCTGCGCTGGAATCGACCCGCGCGTTTCCGCCGTTGGTCATTCAGGTGTTCGCGGTGGGGCAGGCTTCAGGTCGGCTGGAGTCGATGCTCGAAGACCTCGCCCGTGATTACGATACCCAGGTCGATGTGACTGCTGGACGCTTAACCGCATTACTCGAGCCGATCATGATGGTTTTCCTCGCCATCGCCGTCGGCTTTATCGCATTCGCAACCATTCTGCCCATCCTGGAGGCTGGCGATGTGCTTTAATCAAGGGCCACGAGCCCGGGGCCTGGGGCCCAGTGATATCGTAAGTTTGTTCTCCGCGACCGCACCGCATTCCCTCGGCCCATGGCCCAAGGCCCGAGGCCCTCAACGCGGCTTCTCGTTCATCGAAGTCATGGTGGTGGTCGTCATCATCGGTTTGCTGGCCGGCGCTGTGGGTTTGAAAGTGTCTGACTACATGGTGACGGCGAAAGTCAACCGGGCCAAGTCCGACATCGCCACCATCGTGGATGCCGTTGATGCCTTCAATCTCAAGCATTCCCGTTTCCCTTCCAATGAAGAAGGTCTGACGAAGCTGCCTCTGACCAACGTAAAAGATCCCTGGGGTAACGAATACGAATACAACAGCCCCGGCCCGGATAACGAACCTTACGAAGTCATCAGTTACGGTGCCGACGGCCAGGAAGGCGGCGAGGACGACAACGCTGATATCTACTCCTGGAAACTCGGCGAGATGGATGGTGAGGGCTGACGTGTGCGCACCTTCGCATTCACACTGATCGAAGTGATGGTCGTCGTTGCGCTGCTGGGTCTGTTGGCCACGGCGACCGCCTGGGCGCTGGCGGATGATGCCAAAGACGCTTCCCTGCGAAATGTTCGCCAGGTGGTCATGCATGCTGATCGTATGGCCCGTTTCGCTGGCATACGAACGAATGAGCAGGTCACCCTGCGTCTTGATCTATCCCGACAACGCCTTGAACGCTTTTCGGTGGATGCTGCGGGCAACCGGGCGCTAATGCATGCCGTGCCTCTTCGTGGTGCCCGACTTGATCGGGTGATCGTCAGCGAAAATCGCAATGAAAGGATCATTGATCACGGGCAAATCGAAATTGATTACTCCAGCACCGGTCGCAGTGTGACCTACGCCGTGCGCATCACAAGACCCGACACAGAAAATGAATCGCACTGGGTGGTGATCGCGGGCCTGACGGGCCAAGCCTCACTTGAAGATGATGACAGAAAAGTTACCAACCTGCTTACCATGCTCGCGTCGGGCCGGCGTCTCACTGATTGAGGTCATTGCCGCTATCGCGATCATGGGCACCATCCTGGCCGGCGTTGTCATGTCCAAGGCGCGCCACACGCGCCAGATTGCGCTCACCCAGCGCACTCAGCAGGCAGTTCTGGCCACGGACCAACTCATTACCAACTGGTGGGCCTCCAAAGAAGGCGTGCCTGTTGGTACTTCAGGTACCATTTCCGACGGCTTACTGGCATGGGAAACCTATACCATCCCCGACCGCAAGATGCAGGCGTTAAGTGCACGTGTGGTGCGCGTCAGCGTTTACGAAAATGTTGTTGATGAGCAAGCTGCTGTGACTCTCGATGCGCTGGTGACGGTGGACCTTGTGCTTCCTGATCCTGAAGCAACCAAAGAAAGAAAATCAAGCAGCACAGCAGAAAGATCAACCACCAGTGAATCAGGAGGGGCGGAATGACTTGTCCACGTCGTGGTTTCACCATGATTGAGTTGCTGTTGGCTTCGGTGTTGATGGCCGTTCTGATGATCGGCGTGCTTGCGGTGATCACGCGGCTTGCTCCAGTTGATGAACCTGCTTTGACCGCTGACCAACCATCCAGTGAAGTCGATGCCCTGATCCGTCTGCTGCGCGATGACTTGCTGCATGCACAGCACGTTGAGACGTTGTCCGAAAGAGAAATACTTCTCATCAGCCACGGTTCGATGGAATCAAACAACCGCCGGTATGTGCATCGGCCGGTCACCGTGCGCTATCAGATCACCACGGTCGACGGCGAACCCTGGCTCATTCGCAGGCAGACCGCGCTGGATGTGCTCACCAATCAGAACGAGCAGCGCGACTTGGTCTATCGGGGCATCAACCGAATTGCACTGGCTTCGAGTGTGGCCACCCAATCCGCAAAGGTAGATGTGGCTGCGGTAGAGCAACTGGAGCAAACCGTTCAGGCTGTCACGCCTGAGCAGGCAACTGAGGACGAAAGTGATCAAGTGGCGTCTGCTTCCGGTTCCAATTACCGAGTGACGGAAGACAATCAAATTCTTTACAACGGGTTAGTTTTTTATCGCGGTGTTTTGCCGGATTGGGTGCTGGACCATGCCAAAGATTCGGTTACAGATGACGAGGTAACCGGAGAGTCATCCCCTAAAAACCAGATTGCAGGTGGCGCAGGGCCAACCCGACTCACCGCACCGTTGCGCACCAAAATCATCCGCAGCAGTCGCATGACTTGGCGCGTTCAAGCCTGGAATGCCCAGAGTCCTCAACCGGTGGTGGATCGATTGATCCCCATGGGTAAGGGGGCAAGTTCATGAAAGCGCAAAGCAGGCAATCAGGATTTGCCTTGGTGTTAACGCTTGTACTTGTGTTGCTTGCGGGGGTTGCGCTGACCGCGATTGCACAACGCAGCAGTGCAGGTGCTGTTGCGGTGGCGTCATCCAAAGATGAACTGCAACGCCGCTGGGCAGTGATGAGCCTGCAGCACACATTACTCCACCTTGCTCCCAACGTATTTGACGACCTGGATCAGCAATCAATCGTCGAACGAGACGCGAAAAACAATCAGCCCTGGCAACCCAAGGCTCAGTTGCTTCAGACGGTGACATTGTCGGGGCAACAATACGATTTGGTGATGGCAGACGAGCAAACCAAAATCAACGTGAATCGCCTGCTCAGTGAAGAACGACATGCGCGCGCAGAGGCCTTGATTCGCGATGTACTGCATGCACAACGTGTGCCTTATTTGGGTTCCAATCGCGTGCGAATCCGCTCGCTCAAACTCAGCACCAGGGAAGGTGACAGCGACAACGCATTTCTGAGTCTGGGTAGTTTCGATCAGGTATTCAATGATCCGATGCCCGCTGAGTTGCTTGGTACAGCCCGACGACCCGGGGCATCGAACTGTCTGACCTGTTGGGGCAGCATGCAGTTGAACATTCGCCGCACACCAGACAGCATTGTGCAGCTTGCATTGCAGCGGCACGTTCCGCAAGACGTCGTCGATCTTTTGATCAATGCCCGCAATGAATCCCCCAGTGCGAATGTCAGCACGCTCATCAAGGGGCTTGGACCAATCGATGTGAAGCATCAAAATGTCCTGAAGTCCCGTCTGACCGAAACATCGTCTTGCTACAGCATTTGGACTGTCGCGCGCGGTCCACAACGTGATTGGTTTGCCCTGGCCGTCGGTCAGTTTGAGCAACCCGGCCAGTTGATAACGTGGCGTGAATTCAGTTGGTAAGGACAATGACCATACGTCGTCGAAAACATGTCATCATCTCCCTCGCGGTCATCATCGCCGCGTGCGCGTTGATGGTACTTGTCACAGGCATGGTGATGCCCGTCGAAGCCATGGTGATTTCCCAGCCCACTGAACCTGAGAAAGAACCTGTCTTGACTGATTCCGAAAAATCAAATGAAAAAGTTGCATCACGGCCAACTTTGTCGCAACTGCAGCAAGTGGCAAAGCTGCCTTTGCGACAACCACTCGTTTCTAAGGCTAATACCAATCGCTCTACACAAAGTCGTGTACGGCCCGATACGAATATCCGCTTGCGCCTGATTGGCACTGCGAATGAACCAGGCAAGCCCATGGCCATCTTCCAGACATCAACCGGTAAGATCTCCGTGCGCGGCGTAGGACAGGCCATGAAAGATGCAGGCATTGAATACACCGTGACCAACATCAGCGCACGACAAGCAACGGTGAAGTTTGGTAGCCGTACACAAACACTCAAAATGCCCCCCAAGCGCTCCAGAGGGCATAAATGACCAATGATCGCCACATTCTGATTCTGTCGGATGGGCCATGGCGGTTGCTGTACCACCACGGTGATCAGTTGGAAACTTTCGACATCCCTTCTGATGCCGATAGCAGTCTTTCGGATAAAGTTCACGCCAGCAAGCAACAACTGCTCGAACTGGACTACGATGGCCAACCCATTCTGTTGGCGTTGGCGTCATCCCTTTGCCTGAGCGCGACCATCGACACATCAAGTATCGAGCGCAGTGGGCGACGTCGCTCCATGGGTTACCAACTCGAGGAACATCTGCCGATTTGTGTGGAAGATGCGGTTGTCGACTTTGTTGAGTCACCGGGCGAAGCATTGGGTGTGTGCACAGAGCAGGATTTGTTGGTTTCCGTGATCGATGCGCTCACCGCATCAGGGATTGCGGTTCAACACATTTGCCCTGCAGCGTTTCTGATTACATCATTCGCTGTGGATCAACAGCCTGACGGTGATGCTGTTCTGATTACCAACCCAAAGCCCGTGGGCATGAGTGATGAGATTGAATTCGACCTGATCGAAATGCGCAAGAATCGTCCGGTAAAATGGTGGTGGTTTGCCGGAGATGCCGAAGCGGCCAACAAAGAATTAAGCCGACTTTCTGACACTCAATCTGAGCCGTTCACGTTGTTATCCGTCGGATCAGAGCAGCATGCCCAGCAGGCACGCAAAGGATTAAGCGCATCCATTGAAGTTCTCTCTCTCAATCGTTCATGCGATGAAGCGATCGCGCATGCGGCTTGCGGTATCCTCGAACAACAAACCAAAGTCTGGATTGACCTGCGACGCGATGCCCTGGCACCGCCGAATCGTTACGAAGCATATCGCAAGCCCCTGACTGCTTTGCTGATCGCAGTGCTCATGTTTGTGCTGAGTATCGGTGTGGTGGCGCAACTGCGTGGCCGAGCCTATTCCGTTCGGGTTGCAGAAGCACTGGCCCAGCAGCGCGATGCCTATCGGGAAGTCTTCCCCGAGTCAAAACGTATACCGCGCATCGGTGTGCGTAAACGGCTCGAAAGCGAACAACGTCGTCTGGCAGGACTTGGCGGTGAGGCTGCTGAATCTGGCGACAGTGACTCGATCCAGATGACATCTGCTCTAACCCAGTTGCACGATGTGCTGGCTAATCTGCCCAGTAACATTCGCTACCGCATCCTCGATATCAGCATTCAGCCACGTCTTGTCCGCGTGGATGGTCAAGCGCAAAGCCACGCCCAGGCAGAAAAGCTTGTCGTCGCATTGCAGAAGTCCGGTCGATATTCTGCCGAAGCACCGCGCACCCAGACGATGCGTGAAGGCGGCGTTTCTTTCCTGTTCACGGCAGAGCGCCGGACAAACACTTCCAGCACCCAAGGGGCGATCCCATGACACGTAATCAGCAATTGTTGTCTTACGGTGTCGTGTTTGCGGTGATGCTCAGCCTTGCCGCAGGTTGGTCTGTCAATTGGGCGCTGGAACAAAAGCAGAAAGCGCGTATCGCCGCGAAGGATGTCGCACGCTGTGAACAACTCGTGCAAAGCATCATGCGACTGCGTGGCAAGCCCACCGTGGCCATGACCGAAGCCATGGAAGTACAGGAACTGGGCCAACGAATCGAATCCGCTTCCAGCAAGGCTCAACTGCCCAACGCCGCGCTGGAAGGCGTTTTCCCTCAACCGCCGGGTCGTGTTGAAGGCTCACCTTACCTGCAGAAACCCACCTCGTTGGTGATGCGAGGCGTAAGTCTGCCGCAATTGACAACGTTTTTGCATGATCTGACCAATGATACCGGCATGAACGTGCGCGACCTGCGCTTGCGCACCCCGCATGGACAGGTAGACGACCACATCTGGGATGCCGAAGCAACCCTGACCTACCTGATCTATTCACCGGCCAGCAAGGATTAACCGACCCACCAGACAGGACCAGGCATGTTGCGAAATACTCTACGATTACTCCCTGTGGTGCTCATGATGCTCACGCTGTCCGGGTGCAGCAACAGCCGCGTGACTCAAGTGCCAGATGGCCCGTATCGCACACTCAAGGTCGATCCCATACGTGACACTGACGCGGCACGCAAACTGCATCAACGTGGCTTGAAGCATTTGGACAAGGACGAACTCGACAAGGCTGAAAAAGCATTCCGAGAAGCGCTCAGCGAGGACATCCAATTCGGTCCGGCGCACAACAGCCTGGGGCATGTTCTGTTCAAGCGAAAGAAGTGGTATGAAGCTGCGTGGGAGTTTGAGCTGGCGCACAAGCAGATGCCGAACCAGGCCGAACCGCTCAACAACCTGGGTCTGGTGATGGCGATTGCTCCCGGCGGACGCCTGGACGATGCGGTGGATTACCATCGTCGGGCGGCCGGGCTTGATCCTGCCAACATTGAATACCGTGCCAATCTTGCCGTGGCCCTGATCAAACGGGGCGATCGCACCGACGAAGTACCTGCCCTGTTGAAGCAGATCTTAGCCGAAGACCGACGACCCGAATGGATCGTCTGGGCTAAGCATCAACTCGCTCGACTGACTGGCACGTCAATATCGCAGTAACACAACCAGCACCAACTTGGCGCATCTATTTCAATACGATCAGTTCGTGATTCACCAGGCGAGGCAGTTGGATGCGCAATTGGCCTGCCTCCTGTTGCGTGGCCAGTTGGCTTTGTGAAAGTGGCGTCGAAGCTGAGCCAACTGGGACAGGTAACTTGATATCGACACACACATCAGGCAGGGGAGTAAGTTCCTCGATCACTTCGATGGGTTGGTTGGCACGCACGGTTCCGCCAGACAGTTCGAGTGGGCCACCACGGGTAATGGTGTTCGCGTACAATAAGTGCAGGATATACCGGTCATGCTCAAGTTGATGGGTCAGACTCACGCGCGCGCTGGATGGCATGTTGGTGCGCACGGTGCGGTGATCACCCAGTAGATGGTCGATCACCGCAGTAATGAAACGGCGATACGCCACGCTGCCATACCCGGCGTAAAGCGTGAAGACCGGATGCGCCAGGTACGTAATCTGTCCATGCTGCACCCCCAACTGGTAGCCCGATGTTTCAGGTTGATTCGGTGCGTGTTGATGGGAACAGAAGTGCTTGAATGTGCGATTAAAGTATGGATCGTAGATATCCCCCAACGATTCACCGGCGGCAACTTTCAATCGTGTCGAGGGCAGGTACATCACCATTGGGGATTGGCAGAAGTCTGGCCGCAGGTGTGCCGCAGGCAGGATGTAATCCGGTTGAAACGGGCTGATTCCCTCCAGCGTCGCGCCGATATCCCACAAGCATGCGGTACGGTCGGTGTTCAACCCGCTGCTGCCGGTCAACAGTAGTTTTCCGCCCTGTGAAAGATATATGTCCAACTTCGCTTTAAGACGGTCATCCACCGCTACATCATCAGGCAGAATCAATAGTTTATATGGCGTAAAATCCATTTCCGAATCAAGCACGTTGAACAGGAAATGGCCTTCCAGCATGATGCGTGCTGCGCCAACGTCGCTATGCACCTCGCGGCCAGCACTTGGATTGATCGCGACACTGGATAATAAACCAATATCCGCCACGTTTTGCGCACCATCGCAATAGACTTCCTTCGCCTCGACCTCTGCGTAAGCCGCGCCGATCAGGTTGTACGTGCTCTCGTCGAGTTTCCCTGAAGGATGCAATTGATCACCCACGCTGCACTTGGTGCCGTGCGCGATCATGGCGGCACATTCGTAACGCAAAGCATTGGGGTGTTTGAATCCACCGAACTCGCCCCACGTGGTGTGAAACTTTCCGGTCATACCGAGCACATCATGCGGCAACTGCGCCACGTACCGGGCCGATTGCGGGAAGTGATCGTACCCCCAGCCCCCCGTTGGAAGTGATTCCAGTTCCAGGTGGCTGAAGTACCGCAGGATATCGCGTTTGCCCGGACTGATGTGGCCGGAGTTATGGAACACCGGCATGTCGGCATCAAATGCTTTCACTGCTTCTGTGGTCGCCTGGTAGTATTTCAACAGTACGGCGTCGGCATTGGTGACACGGTCGGCTTCAATCGTCGCGTCCAGTCCTGCTTCATCCATGGACGCCAGACACCATTTACAACAGCATTGTCGCTGACTGATGATGTCGAGGAAGATGCCATCGCAGTTCGGGAACAACTTCACCACTTCACGGATTTGATCGCACAGCAGATCAAGGTACGGCGTGTTAAAGCAGATCGTGTGGAAACCGGCCTGCGTGATATCGCACGCCCAGCCCATGTAACGCCCATCGTAGCCCACCTCGCGCCATTCCGGATGGTTGTACGCCGCCCAGTTGTTTACTCCGGCGGTCAGGTAGATCGGGGCATTTACGTCGATGGCTTTGGTGGCATCAAACTGTTTGCGCAGCAGATCGAATGCAAGATGCGGATGGCGTTCGCCCACTTTGGTATCGTAGTACGCATAGCCGTGATGGCATGTTGCGAACAGCGTGATCGAATCCACGTGGCCCCGCTTGAGTGTCTGTTGCCAATGCGCTTCATCGAATTGCTCGCCGATGCCGGTGATCTCGGGCGAGGTGTGAAAATCCAGGTGTACCTGCCGATAGCGTAACGTGTGTGCCATGTTGTATTGATTCCCAAAGCACGTGATCGTGCGGGGTGAAAGCATACCACAGCACGTCCGTTAGACAACGTGCCCGGTTCATTTGCAGTTCCGTTGTGATTCTGGGCTGATTTTGCCGATGAATGAATGTGAGCGGGCATTACTCTTCTGTCCGCTGCGGAGCCATGGCTATGCCTGATCTTGATCTGTTCTCGTTGCTCATGGGGTTATTCGGTGGTTTGGCCATCTTCTTGTTCGGCATGGAGCAGATGACCGATGCCTTGAAACGCGTGGCGGGAGATGGTCTGAGCAAACTGTTGGGCAAGCTGACCACCAATCGATTCACCGCCGCCATCAGTGGTGCCTTAGTGACCGCGATCATTCAATCTTCATCTGTCACCACGGTGTTGGTGGTCGGGTTTATCTCTGCCGGCCTGATGACACTACAGCAATCCATCGGCGTCATCATGGGGGCGAACGTGGGCACCACCATCACCGCGCAAGTCATCGCCTTCAAAGTCACCGAGTACGCGCTGGCACTGATCGCAGTTGGCTTCGCGGCGATGTTCCTCGCCCGGCGTCAATCGTGGAAGCAGTATGGCACCATGCTCATGGGGTTGGGCATGATCTTTCTTGGTATGGGCATCATGAGTGATGCCACCAAGCCTCTGCGCACCTTCGAGCCGTTCATCGAACTGATGCAGCAGATGGGCAATCCGGTACTGGGCATTGCCGTGGCAGCCGTGTTCACCGCGCTGGTGCAAAGTTCATCGGCTACCACCGGCATTGTGATCGTGTTGGCCTCGCAAGGGTTCATCACGTTGGAGGCCGGCATCGCCCTGGCGTTCGGCGCGAACATCGGCACGTGTGTGACAGCGGGATTAGCCACGTTGGGTAAGCCGCGTGAAGCGAAACAGGCCGCGGTCATTCATTTGCTATTCAACGTGCTTGGCGTGGCGATCTGGTTACCTTTCATCGGTTACCTGGCAGAAGCTGTACTTGCCATCTCTCCGATCAGCGAAGACCTCACCGGCACTGCGCGCCTTGCTGCCGATGCACCGCGCCAGATTGCCAACGCGCACACCATCTTCAATGTGGCCAACACATGCATCTTCATTCTGTTCGTCACCCCCATGGCCTGGTTGGTCAAGCGCATCGTGCCCGTCAAGCAGCATCCTCAAGCCGAGATTGCGACCCCACGCTACCTGCAGGCTGATTATCTGCAGACGCCGGGCATCGCGCTGGACCGCGTGCGCATGGAAACGGTACGACTGGCCGACGCCGCCGGTCGACTCAGCATCCAGGCCGGTCCTGCCGTGACCCGTGGGGATGACCAGGCCCTCAACGTCATCGAATCCCAAGCCCATGCCATTCGCCAGTTGTACGATGCGATTAACGCCTACATCAGGCAATTGGCGACACGGCCTCTTTCATCGCAGGAATCAAAACAGTTGGCATCACTCACGGCTGTGGCAGGTCACATCGAAAGTTATGCTGAAGGTGTGGCCGTGAACATGCTCGCCATCGGCCGTGAACGTTGTCGGCACAATGTTACTTTCAGTGAGGCCACCATTGATCGCCTGTCGAAGCTGGAAATCGCCATACGTGAATCATTCGACCTGGCTGTGCAATCCATGCACGAACCGAATCTGGCTGGGCGCGTAGTCGCCACCAAACCGCACATTCAACAGCTTGCCACCGAGGTGACGAAACATCTCAGCACGCGTCTTACTTCAGACGACCCCAACCGTGTGTTGGTCTACCGTCTGGAATCACAACTCGTTGAAATTGCCCAGCGCGAATACTACTTCGCCAAGAAGATCGCCAAGGAAATCGCCCAATCCAGTGATCATCCCGCCGCACTGGCCCAGGTCTGGCAGTAACCATCACAATTTGACGGCCCGGCTTGTGGTTTCTATGGTCAAATTGTCACGCGCGAGGGAAGCATTACCGGAACTGATGGACGCTGTGGCCACCCGCATGACTGAACGATGCGACTACACCCCGCGCGGACGCAATATGGTGCCGCTGTGGTAATCGTGCATCGTGATGTTGGGGCACATCGGTTCGCCAAAAGCCATCTCAGTTCTTGAGGGAGTGCTGGCCGATCGTCGCTTCCAGCAAACCAACGCGAACTCACTCTTCCCCGAAAAAGAGAATGGCTTATGGCAGGTCGAACTGGCCATCGCCCAGGTGATGGCTTCGCTCGGCAAGCCGCAGATGCACCTGATTGAGAAACACCTGGCCGATCCGCGCCCCGCAGTGCGCCGCCACGCCCGATTGCTGCGTGATCAACCGAACGTTGCTTATCCCTCGCATGAAGAAAACCTGCCGGCTGCGCTGGCCGATTGACGCGCGGAATAAGCATCACGCGCGGGTTGGAAGCGTCAGCTTCCGTGGCAACCGCACGACCCACTACCCATGGTGCAGCCGAGATCGCATTCTCCCTGTTTTGGCCGGCGTGGGCTTACGTTTCGTGCCTTTCCAAACCAATCGTCGCGGATCTGCATGGGAGGACGAAGCTCCTGCCGAGCCGCCCCCGGAAGTTGCCAAGGAGGGCGAGATTTCTGTCGAGCCGTATGCGATAGTCGATCAGCATTCGCTTCGGCTCAGCAGGAGCTTCGCCCTCCCCAAAGGATACGAACGGCCTTTTTTGTCTATAAGTTATTTTTTAAAAATTGTTTACGTCATTTTTGGCGGGAATCCAGTCACATGAAATTGCAAGAAAGCTGGATGTCTGCTTGTCGCTGCTGTGTCTGGGTTGTAAATTAAGATCGGTTTCAAAATGTAATCGGTTGCGAAATGGAAGCCGACTTTCTGGGAACGGGTATGAGCATCACAATCGACCAGATTGCCGAAGCAGCAGGGGTCTCCAGGACCACCGTGTCCCGGGCTCTTAATGGCACCACCAAGCAGGCCTGGCCCAGCTCGCAACGGCGGGTGGAGAACATTCGACGCATCGCCCAGGAACTTGGTTATCGACGTCATGCGGGGGCGGCGTCCACCCGGTCGCAGCGATTCGGGCACGTGGGCATGCTCACCCGCGACACCATCCGCCACTTGCAGTTCAACCTCACCAAGGGGGTGGGGCAGGCGCTTGCGGAGCGTGATCTGCACCTGACCTATTGCGAAGCGGAGATCAATGATCTGGCCGACCCCAATCGCGGTCCCAAGCTGTTGCGCGAACATTGCGTGGACGGTTTGATCGTGCATATGGCCAAGCGGATCAAACCTGAAACCATCGAAGCGCTCGAGGCAGCGGCGGTGCCCATCATCTGGGCCAACACGAATTTTGAATTCGACTGTGTCTATCCCGATGACAGCGAAGCTGCCCTTCGCGCCACATGTACACTCATCCAACGCGGCCACCGGCGCATCGCCTTCGCCACCGATATGTTCGATGAAGCACGCGGCAAAACGAATGTGCACTATTCGGGCAAGGCTCGCCTCGCTGGTTACCGCAAGGCGATTAATGAAGCCGGCCTGTCTCCCTGTGAACTGTACCGCCCCGAAGGGTCACAGGATTTTACTCAGGTCAACTGGTGGCGTGAACAACTCGAAGCAGCGCGTCCCACGGCTGTCGTTGCCACCAGTTCCGTTGAGATTGGTTACGTCGCATTGGCTGCCGTCTCACTTGGCTGGCAGATTCCATCCGACCTCAGCCTGATCGGCTTTCACGACGTGCGGCTCGGCGGCGACCTTGGTCCGAAGGTTTCCACCATGACCGTGCCCATGCAGACCATTGGCCACGAGGCCGTGCGCATGCTCATGGAAAAACTCAAAGCGCCCGCGCTGCGCCTGCCAAGTCGCGCGGTGCGCTATGGCGAACTCTACCCCTGTACCATCGCCCCGCCACGTCAGGGGTAAAAAGATCAGCGGCACATATCTCACCAGAATTGATAGGAGGACTTGACATGAAGGCACTTCGTTTCGCACTCATCGCCAGTTTGGCTTTCGCCACCGTCGGATACGGGGCTGAAATCGTCTGGGATGGCGATCAGGATAATGACTGGGAAGCCGGCAACAACTGGGTGGGTAACAGCATGCCCGGCGGCAGTGACATCGGCGTGTTCGACGCTACCAGCGGCACGCCCGGAACCATCCTCAAGGGAGCCAGCGACAACGACGGCGTGCGCTTCAAGACCGGCGGATGGACCGTCGACCACAGCACCGGGGGCGAATGGCGCATCAACGGTGGCGTGCTGGATTCACAAGTCGGCGTGAACACGATCACGGGCACTGACCAACTGCGCATCCAGAGCAATTCGACCTCAACCATCGACGCCGGCAGCACGTTGGTCATCTCCGGCCCGCTCTATCTGAACCGTCGATTGCACAAGGGGGGCGAAGGTACACTCGTTCTGGCAGGTACAGGCGCCGGAGGAAATCGTGGTGTCAGTGTCACCAGCGGCACGTTGTTGTACAACTACACGACGAACAGTATTGGCCAGGCCGGCGCTGACGGCGTGCAGGCCACCGGCAATGGCACCCTCGGCGGCAACGGCACGATTCGCGTGAAAGCAGACGGAAGCAGTGGCGCAGACGTGCGCCTACTCGATACGTCCGTCCTTGCGCCCGGCGGAGATGGCACCCACGGTGCTGTCATCGGCACCCTCACCATCAGCTTCGATGGCACCGGCACAGCCAACAACAGCCAGAAGAAGGTCGACCTGAACAACGGCACCACCCTCGCGATCGACCTGGGTACTTCGGCCGGCGTGAACGACCTGCTGGACATCAACCTCGTTGGCACGGCCGTGGCGGCGGCCAATGAAGGTTGGCTCGACCTGCGCGATAACCAAACCCTTGCCCTCAGCACGACCGGAGCGCTGGCGGCTGGCGACTATACCATTGTCACCCACGACAACCCCGAAAACGCTAGCTACGGCACGTTCAACACCGTCACGCTGGATGGCCTGGACATCACCGCCGATTTAGGTGGCGGTACATACGACCTGACCTACAACCAGAACAGCATTGTGTTCACGGTTGTGCCTGAACCGGCATCATTTGCTTTGTTGGGGATGGGTGGACTGTGGATGATGCGCCGTCGTCGCTAGGTGGCATACGCCCAAACACACCGCATCGTGATTTTCGAGAAGACGATGCACCCACGGCGGCACTTCTTCCGGGGCGCCGCCGTCTTCACGTGAACCGATCGCAGAAAGACAAACATCGCAAGGCAGGATCGACCTGATCCACCGTGATGAATCAGGTGTTCTCGAGGGATTCCGTGGGTCGTTTTGGCGTGATTGACGCTGATTTTGGCCAATTTCTGGTTGAATCATCAATTGTGCGTGGTAAACTGATATTGATATCACTTTTAGCGTCGGCAAGTGTCGGCAACGATCACACATCACGGAAACACGATCGTATGGCAGCCACCATTGACGAAATCGCACGCCGGGCAGGGGTGTCGCGGATGACCGTGGCCCGCGCGCTCAACGGCACCACCAAGCAGGCCTGGCCCAGTTCGCAGCGCCGCGTGGAACGCATTCGCCAGATTGCTGACGAGTTGGGTTACAAACGACACAGTGGGGCGGCGGCTGTCCGTTCGCGTCGCTTCGGTCACATCGGCATGCTCACCCGCGATGACATCGGCCTCATGCAATTCAACCTGACCAAGGGCGTGGCCGAGGCACTTGCCCAGCGCGATTTGCACATGACTTATTGTGAGGCGAAAGTCGATGAACTGCTCGACCGCGATCGCGCCCCGCGCCTGCTGCGCGAACACTGCGTGGATGGCATGCTCATTCACCTCAGCATGAAGCAACTCAGCAAGCAGCACGCTGACCTGTTCCAGACCCTCAACCTGCCGGTGGTGTGGGTCAATAACGATTTCGAGTTCGACTGCGTCCGCCCCGATGACTTCGACGGCGGCCACCAGCCCACACGCCTCCTGATCGAGCAGGGCCATCGTCACATCGCCTACCTGCATGATCCGGATGACGATGACCATTTCAGTTGGGCGATGCGTCGCGATGGTTATGTGGCTGCGATGAACGATGCCGGATTGGAACCACAAGTGACCGGCTGGACATCGCACGGACGCTTGATGGACCAGGTCGATCGCGCCCGCGCCTTCCTTCAAGAGAACACGCACATCACCGGTGTGGTGATCAACGATTCGGCACTTCCTGCGATGGTGTTGATGGCCGCCGCAGCCGAAGGGCTGCACGTGCCTGATGATCTGTCCATCATCGCCAGGCACAATTCACAACGCTCGGGCAATATCGGCACCGGCATTTCCACCGTACGCGTGCCCATGCATGCCATCGGCGTGCAGGCGGTGGACATGCTGGTTCAGAAGATGGCCGAGCCGACCGAGTCGATTCCCAGTATCGCCGTGCCATTTGATGAGCCAGAGATGTCTACGATTGCCCCTCCACGTAGCGGGTAACAAATCAGGAGGCCACTTCATGCATCGCTCAAAGGCGTTTACGCTGGTCGAGTTACTGGTGGTGGTGGCCATCATTGCGCTGTTGATTTCAATTTTGTTACCAGCACTGAATAAGGCACGATCGGTAGCTCTGAGCGTGGTGTGTGTGTCGAACTTGCGATCAGTAGGTGTTTGGGGAACGACTTATCACGTCGAAAACAACCGTGTGATTCCACATAACGGTGGTGATCGCGCTTTGGCGGCGAGTGATCACAAGAATCGCTACTGGGAATTGGGCACGGATTTGTGGTGGCGCAAGGCATTACCTGACAACCTACCCAAGCAAGGCAAGTTTGCTCAGCCGGTGGCGAGCTACCTGCAATGCCCGGGGCTGCTTAAACAGTCGTCGCCGCGCAACCGCGATGATGCCTATTACTCATACAGCATCAACTGGTACTTGGGCGGCTACAAGGGCGGTGGGGTGAACGACGGTACGCCGCGCGCCCCCGATCTGCGTGAACACCTGCTTACCGCCGATGGCTTCTGGTTCGGCGACGGGAGAATATACACCATCCTCAGCGATGGTCGGCACTACATGTCGGACTCGATGAAACTGCAGAACGCCAGCGACTACCTGACCGGTCCATGGACCATGGGCAGCACTGGTACCGGTAAGGCCAATGGCAAGGCGTCGCACGGCGAGGATGCGAGCAACTTCGTCTACGGCGATGGCCACGCCGGTACGTTAAGGTACAGCGCGTATCTGAATTTGACCGGCGAAGCCCGTCAGCGTTTCAGCGGCTACAAATGGCAGGACCGTTTCAAGTGATATCGCACAGATTGTCTCGGTGCGTATGTTCAGCATGAGCATGATGTACGCATCTGCCCTCTCATGGATCAGTCCGAACGCCACCACAATCCTGGGCCGATGATTAAATACGTTTAAGCACCGAAAATATGAACGTAGGCGCGATTAGCACAGCGTCATTTGCACAGAACGAAATTCCTCCCGAAAGGATTGATTGTGAACGCTTGGCTGCGCCACCTGTTGTCTTGCTGTGTCACCGTCACGTGTCTGGCGGCTGGAGCGGCTTGTTCGCATGCGGCTGATTATGAGTGGGGCTGGGTACCCGTGGGTGGGGGCGGCAACCTGATGACGGTGGCATACCACCCCGTAGTGCCGGGCGTGATCGGTCTGCGTAGTGATGTGGGGGGTTGCTTCCTCATCGAACCGCCAGCTAAAGATGAGTGGCGCTCGCTCGCACTCAGCGCAAGCTTGAGTCGGGCGGACAGCAGCATCCGCGGGCCGTCTGGTTTCGCGTTCGATCCGCAAGACCCGAAGACCATGTACATCGCCTGTCAGGCCGGCCTGTACAAGACCAGCGACAACGGCAAGACCTGGACGCGCAAGTTCGATAAGAACATGCGCATCAAGCACAACACAAAAAAGACGAACGAACCACTGGCCGTCGATCCGCTCAACCCGAATGTGATCTATGCCGGTTCGTTCAACGATGGTCTGTACCGTTCGACCGATGCCGGCGAAACGTGGCAACACGTGGCGGGTGTTCCCTATGTGCCCAACGATGGCAAACACACGTCGATTCCGTGCGTGATTGTTTCGCCTCATGATGGCAAAGTGAACGGCCGCAGCAAGACAATCTACGTCGCTTCCACCGATCGCGGTGTGTTTGCTTCCACCGATGGCGGTGCGTCGTTCACGCAAATCTCTGATACGCTCAAGAAGTTCAACACGTTCCGCGTTGATCGCAATGGCGTGTTCTACGTCAGCGGCAACGGCGGACTGCTCCGCTATGAAGATGGCACGTGGAGCGATGTGTTGCTGAAAGGGGCGGCTGGTTTTGATGTCGATCCGCACAATCCGCAACGTCTCGTCGCTGTGGCTGGCGGCAAGGTGCAGCGCAGCACCGACCGTGGCAAGACGTGGACCATCCTCAACCCCGAAATGGGTGAAGCGCACGGCTGGTGGAAGTACGCCTGGAAAAACCCCTGGGGCGGACCGAACACCGTCACGCTCGATCCGCACCACCCTGGCAAGGCCATCTGGTTGACCTGCTACCAGGCCTATCACACCGACAACATCTGGGGCGATACCACCATCACCTGGGACTGCTGGTACAAGGGCGTGGAAGAAACCGTCGCCTATGAAGCGATGACCCCGCCCGGCTCAAAATACTTCTACACCGGCTTCGGCGACATCATGGGCCTGCGCCACGAAAATCTCGTCGATTATCCCGGCGGCGACGACGCCACGCCCGGCCACGTCACGCCCGGCATGGACTACTACCCCCGCGATACCAACCAAATCTGGCATACCCGCGTGGGTGGCACGAAGTGGGTCGGTATTCAGGTCTATCGCTCCAACGATGCCGGCGACACCTGGCACGAAACCGCCAAACCCTTCGCCAATAACATGCCGATGAGTGTGGTGCACATCGCGGTTTCCGCCACGAATCCCGACATGGTGGTCGTCGCGGCATGTAAGAAAGCGCCCGCCAACGTGTACACCACCGACGGCGGCAAGACGTGGACCACCTGCAAGAACCTGCCCGGTAATCTGCAGGGCCACAACCCCCGCGAGTACTGGTACCAGGGCAACATCCTCGCTTCAGACAAAGTCGTCCAACGCTTCTACGCCTACAACTACAACACCGGCAAACTCGGACACCACGGCAGGCTCTGGACCAGTACCGATGGCGAAAACTGGCAGGTCGTCTACGACAAGCTGCCCAGTTGGAACGGCCGACAGAAACAGGTCACCATCACCACCGCACATAACAAGGAAGGTTGGCTGGTCCTTTCGGCCAACTTCGTAGACGAGATTCTCGTCTCTACCGATGCCGGCAAGTCGTGGAAGAAGATCGAAGGCTTCAGCAAGATTACATCCGGCGACTTCGCCAAGGAACGACCCGGCGCAAGCAGCCCGGCCCTGGTCATCAGCGGTGAACGCGATGGCGAATGGGGCGTGTTCCACTGCGACAACTACTTCGACAGTCGCACTCCCACGTGGAAGAAGATCAGCCTGCCCGAGTTCCCGTTGCTCGAACCGCGCGAACTGCGCGGCTGCAAGCAGGAGTACGGCCGCGTGTTCATCAGCGAAGGCGGCCGCGGATGGGTGTACGGGCGCATCAAGCGTTAGCGCGTGGAAAGTGATCGGGCCAGCTTGCGCGACAGATCA
>JANQFT010000176.1 GCA_028277685.1 Phycisphaeraceae bacterium | reverse complement strand
CGACTCGACATCGCGTGATGAAAGATCATTCACATCATGCTGCCAAAGTTGACGACCGGTGCGGGCATCGAACGCGAACACCGCGCGGCGCTGTTCCGTCGCACCGGTGCAGAACACTTTGCCATCAGCGATGACGGCGCTGTTGAAACCGGGCAGGGAAATCGGCGTGCGCCAGGCGATGTTGTGGCTGGCGGTCACGTCCCATTCCGTCGGGATGTTGGTGAACGTGGCAATACCGCTTCCGGTGTTACCTCGGAAGCTGCGCCATTCACCCGCAACCGGGGCAATGGGTTGCGCTGCGGCATGCGTGGTCGCATCGCGCGGCATGGTGATCATCACACCCGCGGCGGAGCCGAATAACATCAACCCCATGATGCCGACCGACCAGCGCGTCCAGCCAGGACGCAGGGGGATGCGTTGCTCGGCCGGGGCAGGCGCTTGCTCACGCGCGTGCTGGGCCAACTTCAAACACAGCACCATCAACACAACCGACGGCAGCAGAATCCAACTGCCGCGTTGACCGAACGTACGGCTGTCGAAAAACTGCTGACGCAGTTCGTGATCGAGTACGCGGATATCCGCTTTGAGCTGCGCATCGTTTGGTGTTTCGTGCAGTTGGGCGCGTTTGGTGAGCAATGATGGCGCGTGCAGCGGGTCGGCGGTTTTCAATTGATGCAGGTTGATGATCATGGTAACGGCTGTGAACAACGCCACCCCGCCGGCCAGCGCAGCCAGCAGGTAGAGCGCACGCTGTCGCACCGGACCGAAACCATGATGAGCACCAAACCGGATCATGTGGACACTTTGCCCTCCGCCATCATTTGCTTGAGTAACGCTTCGTTGCGGGGGTCATGCGGGCAGTACTTGAAACAGCGCGCACACGACACACATCGACTGCGATTGATCAGGTATTCATCGCGCTTTGGTTTGCGCGCCAGTTGAACAAAGTGAACGCCAAGCACTGCACCGCAGAATGCGCCGAGTAGCGGTGTACCCACGGCAAATTGCCCTTTGATCACCTCAGCCTGCGCGTATGCTTCTTCCGGGAGTGCACCGGTCGCGCGAAAAGCGAGGGTTTGTTCAACCGGTTTGGCACTACCCGATTCTTCGGCAACGAGCATGTCGGCCAGTTGCACGTCAACATGCTGACGCGCCAAGGTGTGTCGCGTGGTGTAACCGAGCCATGTGCCCACAGCGATGAGCATCGGCAAAGCGATGATGGCGATGGCAAGGTGACGACGTGCGGTGGGTCGATCAGTTGCGGTTTCACTCGGGGGATCAATCGCGTTCACCGGGCAGGCCGTTTCGCACAGGTGGCATTGGATGCACGTGGTGGGATCAACGCGCGCATGTCGCCAACTGAATCGACTCATCCAACCCAGCACCAATCCATACGGGCAAAGGTAGCGGCAATACGGTCGGGCGATGAACATGCCAAGCGCGAGCAGCGCCCCGCCGAAGATGAGCATGCCCAGTTCACCCCCACGCCGGAAGATGGCGATGAACGGATCGTACTCACAGATGATGAACGCGCTGCCGGTCGCCGCGAGCAACACCGCCAAACCCAGGTAAACATAGCGTAATAGTCGCAGGGGCGTTTCCAACCATTCCGGCACGCGCACGGGGCGAAGGACGACCAGATCCTGAATCGCTCCCAGCGGGCACGCACCCGCGCAGAACACGCGACCAACCAGCAGTGCGAGCACAATCGGAATCACAAAGAACAATCCCACCACCCACGGCAGTGCGTACGACGTATCAAACAATGCGAGACTGACGTTCTGAATCGACCCGATCGAACAGACACACCCTTCGCGCCAGAACCCGAAGTAACCCACGGCAAAAAGTGTGGCGATGATCACCCCGCCGCGCGAACGAC
>JANQFT010000138.1 GCA_028277685.1 Phycisphaeraceae bacterium | reverse complement strand
AGCCCAACGCGCCTGTATTCATCTCGCCCGCACCCGGAGACTACTGGTACCTCAACGTTGGCACTGGCACCAACGGTAATTTCGGCGCGTGGCACAGCACTGACATGGTGAACTGGACGCCCTATGGAGATATCACTGGCGAAAACTGGGTCAGCAGCGCTGAATACGTCGATGGCAAATTTTATATCTACTACGATAGCCCGAACGATGAAGATCCACATCTGATCATTGACGATGACCTGACCGATGGCATCAACATCAACATGGGTAAAGTCTTCGCCGATCCTTCGCATGGCAGTGATGCCGGCGCGTTCCGTGATAAGGATGGCACCATTCATCTATTCTACGAAGACTGGTCGGCCATCAAGGCACGCGACCATAATTGGGATTCGCAAGTGGCTGGTCATACGTCCAGTCCGGATGGCATCACCGGCTTCACGTACAACGAGCACGTCAACCCCATTGATCTGCGCGGTACACCCACCGGCAGCACCGGCACGTACACTCATCCGCACAACGGCACGTACACCTACACCGAATACACCGGCAGCAAAGATGCGTTCGGTGATTACGAAGTCATCCGTGTGGGCGATACGTACTACATTTTCTGCGACTTCGACCCCGAAGGTTCTGAGCCGATTGGTGTGGCGTATTGGATCACCGATGACATCTATGGCACATGGGAGTGGGGTGGTGTGATTCGCAACAACTTGCGCGCGGACCCGGCGATCGGCATGGCCGAAGGAGAGTTCGTGTTGTTCGTGCAGGATCATGATGAACTGACCAGCAGTGGGCCTTGGGTGGATGGCGTGCAGATTCAAATCGGCGTTGATACCGATGGCGACGGCACCAGCGACCATTGGACAGATTGGCTGGACATCGAAGAAACCTATGCCCGTCACCCCGGCTTCACCCGTGTGTTCGATCTCGCCCCGGCTGAACTCGATTTGTCGGCGCTCGGCCTGCCCGAAGGTTACGGCATCCAGTTTCGTTACAGCGTGACCGACGCCGCCGCGGTAATGGACAGCGTGACTTTCGATAGTACTGTGGTGCCAGAGCCATCAATGCTGGTGGCGATGACTGGTCTGTGGGGTATGGTTCTCTATCGCCGTCGTCGTGCCTGAAAGGCTCCCCGTTTAGATGGCCTGGTCGTGGGTCCGTTTGAATCTTAACGCGCCGCGCCCGTGAGGTAGCGGTCGGCTCAACCGCACGAAGATGGCGGTATTTTCTGCGGTCTGACGACCGCTTCTTCACAGTCGCGGCTCGTAGGGTTCAAACTGACCCACCACTGACATCTGGCCGAATTGGCTTGGTCCTTGTTCTCATCGACCTGTCGAGTATGCTGCATCGCTTCAACTGGAGCGATCAACATGTCCGACCTTCCCCGCAGTGAGTATCCCCGTCCGCAGTTCGTCCGTGACAATTGGCTTTGCCTGAACGGCACGTGGCAATTTGAAATTGACCATGGTGACAGTGGTCTTGAACGCGGCCTGCGCGATCGTGAACTGGCGCAGCAGATTACCGTGCCGTTCTGCCCGGAGTCGGAACTGTCGGGCATCCACCACGTCGACTTCATGAATGCCGTGTGGTACCGGCGGGAAATACGAGTGCCCGATGCATGGCAGGGCCAGCGTATCCTGTTGCACTTTCAGGCGGTGGATTACGATGCAACTGTCTGGGCGAACGGCGAAGAAGTGGGGCGGCACCGTGGTGGTTGGTGCGGGTTCACTTGCGACATCACCGAGCATATGGATAACGATAAAGCGACCATCGTGGTGCGTGCCCGCGATGATCACAGGCAAGCCAAGCCGCAGGGTAAGCAGTCGCCCGAGTACACCAACCATGGTTGCGTGTACACCCGCACCACGGGTATCTGGCAAACCGTTTGGCTGGAGCCGGTGCCGAAGCGTGCGCATCTGCTGCGGCCGCGTATCACGCCGGATGTGGGCGCATCGCGCTTTGTGGTCGAAACACCCACCAGGCATGATGACGCCGGCATGACCGTGCGCGCTACGCTTTGCGATGATGCTGGTGATATTGCCAGCGAAACCATCCCCGCCGGTTTCGGCGCGACAGCCATCCTCACCATCCCCGATGAACGCATACGCTACTGGTCGATCGACGATCCCTACTGTTACGACCTGACGATTGAACTGTTGGATGAGCAAGGCTGCATCATTGATATGGCTCGCAGCTACGCCGGTTTCCGGGGGATCACCATTGATGGACTCGCGGTGAAATTGAATGGCAAATCGGTCTTCCAACGCCTTGTGCTCGATCAGGGCTATTACCCCGATGGCATCATGACCGCACCGAACGAGCAGGCGTTGATCGATGACATTGCCATCAGCATGGAGGCTGGCTTCAACGGCGCGCGGCTCCACGAGAAAGTGTTTGAAGAACGCTTCCTCTATCATTGCGATCGCATGGGTTATCTGGTTTGGGGTGAGTATGGTGACTGGGGCCGACGCAACTTTAACGATCCCTCGATCACCACCCAGTGGTGCGAAGTGGTCGAACGCGATTACAACCACCCGGCCATCATCGGTTGGTGTCCCCTGAATGAAACTCCCGGAAGGTTATCCGACACGATCACAGCGCACGATGACGTGATGCACGGCACGTACCAGGCAACTAAACTCGCCGATCGCACCCGGCCCGTGCTTGACGTCTCCGGCTGGAGCCACCGCGTGCGCCAGGCAGACATCTACGATGTGCACGATTACTGCCAGGATCCCGCCCAGCTCGCCGAACGTTACGCGAATACGATTAACGGTCAGCCGCGCGATGTGAGCACCGATCAACATCAGAATATCCTTTACGCCGGTCAGCCGTTCTTTGTCAGTGAGTTTGGCGGCATCTGGTGGAACCCCGATGCCGAAGAAGGCGAAGACTCCTGGGGCTATGGCCAGCGCCCGAAAACCGAACAGGAAGTCTACGACCGCTTTGCCGGTTTGTGCGCCGCGCTGCTCGAGAACCCCGCCATGTTCGGCTACTGCTACACCCAGCTCACCGATGTCTTCCAGGAACAAAACGGCATCGTCCGCTTCGACCGCTCCCGCAAACTCGACCTGGCCAAACTCCGCGAAGCCCAACAACGCCCGGCCGCGATCGAGCAGTAACAGGGTGCCACGGCTTGGACCGTCCGCGGCAAGCCGTGCGAGAGACCAGGCTGAATGCTGCGTGCCCTTTAGGGCATGCGGCGGCACCCGGCAGATGGATGCATGAAATGGGCTGGTCAACGCAAGCGGGACTGCGGTCTATTTAGTATTTAGGATAAATTATTAATATTGATGGGTAAGTCTAGAAGATATTGTGTGTGGTATCAAATATCTGGCCTCTGACCTCTGACCTCTAATCTCTGACTTCTGACTTCTGATATGTGGTAAGCCAAATGGGTGAACCCTGGGTGGTGCGTCCTGCGGCGCGGACGCCGCAGCTACAATGCATCTGTTCCCTGTTCCCTGTTCCC
>JANQFT010000125.1 GCA_028277685.1 Phycisphaeraceae bacterium | reverse complement strand
ACGGCCCTGATGATCGACCAGGCGGGGTGGATCCCGCGTAACCGATACAGCCCGAACGTCCCGGCGGATTCGCGCAGCTACCTGCTTAACCGGTGTAATCGCTCGCCCGATTTCCTTTCTAGGCACCGGTTTCCCCAAGGCAGTAGCAGGGCATCCTCATGATCCGCCACACTCACCGTTGGTTCTACGCTGCGTTTGTGATCGCGTTGTTGCTGAGCAGTTCCGCCATCGCCGGCGTGACGGCCAGCGGCATCATCGGCGTCGACCAGGTTCACTCGCTCTATCCCAACATCGATGGCGTGGACGATCTGACTGGCAACGTGCAACGCGTGGCCATCGTCGACACGGGCATCGATTGGTCGCACCCGGCATTGGCCGGACGCGTGGTGGCGGGTGTGAATTATGCCGCCGGTGCATCGTGGGGCAGTGAAGCGCCTAGTGCGTACATGGATCAACATGGCCACGGCACGTTCGTCAGTGGTTTGGTGGCTTCCAATCAACCGGGCATGATGGGTGTTGCACCTAACGTGGAACTGGTGGCGGTGCGGGTGCTGGCATCGAATGGTCAAGGCAGTTTCAGTGATGTGGCGACGGGTCTGCAATGGGTGAACGATCACGCGGCGGAACTGAATATCACTGCGGTGAATCTCTCACTGGGCACCACGAACACATATGCATCACCCGAAGCCGTGCCTTCGCTCAGCACGTACAACCAACTGCATGATCAACTGATCGCGCTGGAGCAGAAGGACATCGTCACCGTGGTGAGTGCGGGCAACGGCAGCAGCAGCACGGGATTGAGTGTGCCGGCGATCTACGATGAAGTCGTTTCGGTGGGATCATCCACGGTGACCGATCGCGTGTCGGCCACGAGTAATCGCAACGCATCGCTGGAAGCGCTGGCGCCGGGTGAAGGAATCCAGTCGTTGTGGGTTGACGGCGGGTATTCGTATGGTTCAGGCACCAGCTATGCCGCTCCTTACGTGACGGCGGCCGCGGTGCTGACCCGCGATATGATCGACCATCAGGCGTGGGTGCAAGCCGGGGCACAGGCTGATCTGGATGGCGAGTTCGACTCGTATCAGGATCGCTTTACCGACCTGATTCAGTCCACCGGCGTGGATGTGTACGACGCGGCCAGCGACTACACGTATGATCGGCTGGACCTGTTCGCCGCACTCACTGCACTTGATCCCAATCCGCCATCCGTCCCGGAACCGGCATCGCTGATCATGATCGGTGCAGGCATGCTGATGATGACGCATCGCCGATCACGCATGATTGGCTGAATCGTTGACCACATCACACGACGTCGCGCTTGCGGTGGCGTACAATCGACCTGACACTGGTATAAACCGAATCAGGTCCCTTGTGCGGAGCGAGCATGCGCTACGGCCTACAGACAATGTTGATAGTGATGTTGACGGCATCACTGGTTCATGCTGATGGTGCTTCGCCGCCAAGTGCAAAGCAACTCGCCTCGCCAGCGTGGTGGATCGAACAGGCAAACGCTGAGCTTACTAAAGTTAAAGATGCTCCAGCGAAGCGTGCGCTAGCTGCTTCGCTGGCTTATCTGGCTGTGAACACTGGCATGCATGAGCCAGTGGTTGCGGCCATCGCTAATCGTCAGTTGGAGCCGCAGGATGAGGCGGAGCTTCTTACTGAAATGCTGGAGCGTTGGGAGCGGGCTGAGTCAATCGATGCAGCCAACGCGCTGGCGGATGATTTAGGCAATCGCTATGAGCGCATGATCGTTGCGATGCGGGCACGTCGGCTGGCGCGTGAGGGTAAAGCGGAAAAGGCATACGACGAAGTGCCTGCGGAACACCGGGATGTGAGCATGTTGGTGGACCTGGCTGAGACCGCCGCAGCAACGGGGCATCCCGATCAGGCAATGAAGTTGGCCGAGTTCGCCAGTGCCGCTCATGAACGGCAGAGTTCAGCCGGGCGTTATAACAATTCGGTGTGTCGCGGGTTCCTCGCCGCAGCGTTGGCTGTATCGAAGGTGGAAGATCGCACGGATGATGTGGCAGCATGGTTCACGCTGGCGATCAAGGCCATTGAGGATCTGCCGGAGGAAATGCAGGTGGCACCGCGCATCTGGGTGGCCGAAGCGCTGGCCCAGGCAGGCGACCACGAACAGGCCGTGCAGATGGCCGACCTGATCAAGGATGCAGACACGAAGAGCGAGTGCCTGCGGTTGGTCGCCGCCCAGCAATGGCAACGTGGTGATGCCGATGCGGCGAAGCAAACCACGCGGCAGATTGAAGCCGACCTGCCCCTCGCATGGGCGGTGATCGAGGAAGCGGAATACCACGCGCGACGTAAGGACAAAGCGGCGGCGATGATCGCCATCGGCCGGGCAGCAACTGTGTTGCGTCGTGTCGATCAAGAGCAAACCACCCGTGGATGGAGTGCCGGGGCAGCTTGGGCACGGGTGATCGAACTGGAAGCGGAACTTGGCGAAGCGCAGGCAGCCGTCAAGCGGATTCAGTCGTTGGCCAATGCGCAGCGCATCTGGTTACTGCTAACCGAACTCACCGAGCGTCGCGCGTTGGTGGGCGATGTGAACTTCGTGCGGGCTGCGACGGAGTTGGTGAAGGAAGAAGACAAGCAGCACTGGCGGGCGCGGGTGTTGATTAGTGCAGAAATTGCTGCGGGTCATCTGCAGGCGGTTGAAGCATCGCTCGCCAAACTGCAGAACCCGAATGATCTGTGCCTGTACCTGATGCGGCTGGCACGCGCCCATGCGGGGCGTCGGGCGGAAGCGGAAGTGGCGCGATTGGTGGGCTTGAGTTCCACCGCACTCGCCAACGTCACCAGCGAATATGTCGGGCGCGAAGCTTTGACCGAATTGACCTGGTTGCAGGCGTGGCTGGCTGCCCCCGGAAGAGAAGAAAACGCCATCAAGGTGTGGGAATCAATCCAGCGGATCAGTGATCCGGCCACGCGGGTGGAGATGCTTATCAGTGCTGCCGATGGCACGGCCCAACGTCTGGCCGATGAACAGCCTAAGCAGTAATTGATCACTGGATCGGTAGGGCGATATCGCCTTGGGCCTCGCGCGTGGGTTGGGCGATCAGATCGTAATCGTCACAATCGATGATCGTGCAGGGCACCAATTCGCCGGGCGTGAGTTCCTGCGTCGTTTGCACAAACGTCACCGCATCAACTTCCGGCGCCTGTGAATACATGCGGCCCACGTAGGCATCGCCATCTTCAGTCACATCATCGATCAACACCTCACGCTCGACGCGTTGCTCGGTCAGTGTGCTATTGCGTTGGAACACGATCTCCTGCTGTGTGAGCATGAGTTGCTCGTGCCGTGCGGCGATGATGTCTTCGGGTATGGCAAGGCCATCAGCGTGCATGGTGCCGGCTGGTGTGCCGGGCTCGGGTGAATACGGAAACACGCCGACGTTCTCGAACTGGAAGTCGCGGATGAACTGCACTAGTTCTTCGTGTTCGGCGTCGGTCTCGCCGGGAAAGCCGGTGATGAACGTGGTGCGAATGGCAATGCCAGGCAGTTTATCCCGCAGTTTGGTCAATAGCGTTTCGATGAGCTTGCGGGACGTGCGCCGCCGCATTGCATCGAGTACGTTATCGTTGATGTGCTGCAGTGGGATATCGATGTACGGCACCACGCTGGGCAGACTTGCCATCGCGTCGATCATTTCATCGGTGAACGTGGATGGATACGCGTACATCAGCCGAATCCATCCTTGGCTTCCCCCGGAAGTCGTGGTGATGGTGTGATCCAACTCGCGTAGTAATCCCGCCAGGCCCGGCGCATAACCGATGTCTTCGCCGTAGCTGGTGGTGTCCTGGCCGATCAGGTTCAGCTCGAATGCGCCATCGTTGATCAGTTCCCTTGCTTCGGCCAGCAGGTGATCGATGGGCTTGGAACGCATCTTGCCGCGGATGGAAGGAATGGTGCAGAACGCGCAGTTCTGGTTGCAGCCTTCGCTCATCCGCAGGTAGGCGTAATGGCGGGGGGTGAGGCGGAGGCGGGCGGCATCGGATTCGTGATAGCCTTGCGCATCAATCTGTCGCGCACGCTGGGCCAGGCGATCGCTGGCGGCAATGGATGAGTAAACAGGAAGATCAACGGCAACATCATCCGCGCTGGGGCTATTACCACGCACGGCCTCGACGATACGATCTCGATCAAACACGCCGATGATCGCATCCACGCCGGGGCACCACTTGAGCACCTGGGCACGGTGTCGCTGCACCAGGCAACCGGCGATGATCACGCGTTGGCATCGGCCGTCATGCTTGTGGCCGAGCGCTTCGTTGATCACCTCGACTGACTCCTGTTTGGCAGCTTCGAGGAATCCGCAGGTGTTGATGATGATGGCGTCGGCGTCTTCGACTTCGCTGACGGGCACCAGGCCGTCGGTGGCGAGCAGGCCGAGCATTTTCTCGCTGTCGACCAGGTTCTTCGGGCAGCCGAGTGAGACGAACGCGATGGTTTCGATGGTTTGTTGGGTGGTCACAGTGCGAGCATTCTACGTGCGGGAAGCTCGCGCGACGAATGCCGTAGTCCGGGCCTGCCCGGGCATGAGAACTAATCGTGGGAACACGTCCGGGCAGGCCCGGACCTACGAGGTCAATCCTGCAGGCTCAATTCCGGCACGCCCACGTCGAAGCGGGTTCTGGCGGTGCTCAGATTGATCTTGCCTTCGAACAGTTCACCCGCGGCGAGCAGGTACTCGATCGCCTTTCGCAATGCGCGGCCCCAGCGGCTGTGGGTGTCTTCGGTGGCGGCAATGGCAGCGACCACCTCTTCACTGTTCACGCGGCAGCCGTGCTGGATGTTGCGGGCGGTCTGGATGGCGATGTCATCGCGGTGGTAGAACTTCTTCTCCACCAGATATTGTCGCACCTTGTCGGCCGGCCAGTCACGGGCGATCTGGGCGTACAGTTCCAGGCTCTTGGGGAATGTCTGCACATGGTCGAAGAAGGCGGTGAGCCAATCGTGGATGTGCTCACGGTCGGGATTGAGCGTGTGCATGCCGATCAGGCCGCGTCGCCAGAGTGTGCGGAAGCAATGCTCGAAGGCTTTGCCCGCTTCGTCGGCGGGGGCGTCGAGTACATCTTCACTGAATGGGCCGGCTAATGGCGTGCGGCCGCTGCCGTACACTTCGCGGAAGGCGAACACGTCCTGATAGATTTTCGACTCGTTGGCGTTCAGCTTGCCGTTTGACGCGTCCTTGCCCCAGCAGTTGGTGATAGGCTTGGTCAGTCGGTCAGCCGAGCGGTGCGTAAGTGAACCGAGCACGAACGCGAGTTTATCATCCACCCGCGCATTGCGATCAGCTTCCGGTTTGGGATACTCATCGCGTGCCCAGTCGATCACATCGGCAGACCATTTGTCCGCGGTGCGCGTCACGCTGCCGAGGTGTGCCGAATCGCGGTGGCTGGCAAACAGTTCCTTGAACTTCGGGTGAATTTCCGGATGCAGTGCGCCGAGTCGGAACACGTCATCGCAGATGGCCAAGTGTGCAATGTGGTCGCTCATACATCTTGATATAGCGGATGAATGTTCGCGTGGCTAGTGGGCTAACGTTGAACATACACATCGAATCGCACACTGGTGCCGGTGATGGTGTGCGAAGGCGCTGGACCTGCGATGGGGGAAGCTTTGCGGGGACGTTTGACCACCACACGTTGACTCGCGCTGCGAAGGGCTGTGGCGAGTAACTCGGTTGCATCGGTATCATCGCCGGTGGCCAGACGAGTAAGGATCATTTCCTTTTTCACCTGGGCGTTCTTGCTGCGGTGGGGGAACATGGGGTCGAGGTAGATCACCTCCGCGGTCATATTGGGCAGCAAAGTGCGACTGTCATCCACGTGCAAGCCGATGGCTGGGAATGTCGTGTCCGCTTCTCTCGCACGATCCAATCCATCACGCAGCAGGGTGGCAAGGATAGGCGAACGCTCGATGGCCGTCACTGCGTAACCTACCGACGCCAGCATGACTGCATCACGACCAAGACCGGCCGTGACATCGATCACCGTTTCCGCTTTACCGATGGCTCGCTTAAGCAAGCCCACTTGCTGCTGGGGCTGACGCAGGCGGTAACCCATCGCGCCGGTGATGAAGTCGCAAAACAGCGGGCCGGCCTTACTGGTGGTATCGCGCAGCTGCAAACGGTCGGGGGTGACTTCGAGTAACAGGTCAGACGATACGACATGCCTGGTGACGGTTAACCCAAGTTCATCTGAAAGCGTTTTAGCGCGTTGCAGGACTACTTCGTCATCTGTTGTGGGGTAGATGGCGATGCTTGGGGAAGAGGAGTGCATGGTGGGAAGCATAGCGACTGAAGTCGCCACGCCTGAATTTCGGGGGTTCGCGGACTCAGCCCACGGCTTGAGTCGGTCAACGAGTTAACCAGTTAACGAATCAACGAGTCAACGAAATCACACGTCCAGGTTTTTTACCTCGAGCGCGTGTTCTTCGATGAACTTGCGGCGTTTCTCGACGTTCTCGCCCATCAGAATGCTGAACAACTGCTCCGCTTCGCCGGCGGCTTCCATGGTGACCTTAAGCAAAGTGCGGTGCTCGGGGTCCATCGTGGTGTGCCAGAGCTGGTCGGCATCCATTTCGCCCAGGCCTTTGAAGCGTTTGATCTCCATGCCGCTGCGGCCGATGTTATGCACCTCGTGTAGTACTTCAGCCACGTTGGGCACATCGACCGTCTTGCCGCCAGCTCCGTTGCTGCTGGACCACAAGGCGTAGCGCGTGGGCAGTTTTTCGCCGCTGACCGATTCTTCCTGCACCAGCGCGAAGTTTTCAACCGGCAGGCCGAGTTCTTCCAGTTCGGGGAAGAGGCGTTCGAGGTCTTTCACTTCGTGCAGTTCAGAAGCGGGGATGAAATGCTTCTGGCCATCGCTGGTCAGTTGATACGCTTCGTTGGTGATCGGGTCGATGGAGATCGCATGTTCCTTCAGGTCGGCGAGCATGTCCTCTTCCGACCAGTACATGCGGTCTTTGCCGGGCATCTGCACGCGGAGCCGTGGGAGTCGCCCTTTGCCATCGGGGTCGTTGTCGCGCATGGCAAGGAAGTCGGTGAAGATGATGCCGCGTCGCTGCACGACGGTGACCAACTCATCCAGTTGATTCAGCAGGCGCATCGCTTTGGCCAGATCGTCATCTGTCAGGCGAGACATTGCGTTGCCGTCTTCGTCACGCACGACCAGTTCCGTGCCGTCGAGGCCGAGGTCGGTCAGCACCTTACGCATGCGCGATTCATTCAGGACGTACTCGCTCTTGCGGCCGCGCGATACCTGGTACAGCGGCGGCTGTGCGATGAACACGCGGCCCTGTTGAATCAGGTCCTGCATATGCCGGAAGAAGAACGTGAGTAACAACGTGCGGATGTGTGAACCGTCCACGTCGGCGTCGGTCATGATGATGATCTTGCCGTAGCGGAGTTTCTCCGGGTCGAACTCATCCTGTCCGATGCCGCAGCGCAATGCCTGGATGATGTTGCGGATGTCTTCGTGGGCCAGCATCTTATCGATGCGCGCCTTTTCGACATTGAGGATTTTTCCTTTGAGCGCGAGGATGGCCTGGAATTCACGATCGCGCCCGCCCTTGGCGGTGCCGGCTGCGGAATCACCTTCGACGAGATAGACCTCGGTGTTGTCGACGGTCTTGCTGCTGCAGTCTGCCAGCTTGCCGGGTAGACCACCGGAATCGAGTGCGCCCTTGCGGCGGGTAAGCTCACGCGCTTTACGGGCGGCTTCACGTGCCTGCGAAGCGAGCACGCCCTTGTTGCAGACGCGCTTGGCGTCGGCAGGGTGTTCTTCGCACCAGGTGCCCAGCAGGTCGTTCACCGCGGCGGTCACGAAGCCTTCCACCTCACTGTTACCCAGTTTGGTTTTGGTCTGCCCTTCAAACTGGGGTTCGCCCACCTTCACCGACAGCACGGCGGTCATGCCCTCGCGCCAGTCGTCGCCGGCAGGGGAGGCATCGTTCTTCAGCAGATTGGCGGCACGCGCATAGCTATTGAGCGTGCGCGTGACCGCAGTTTTGAAACCGGAAAGGTGCGTGCCACCTTCGATGGTGTTGATGTTGTTGGCGAAGGTGTGAATCGCTTCGTTGTACGAGTCGTTGTACTGCAGCGCGACTTCGCACACGAGGTTCAGTGCTTCATCCTCCTTTTTGAAGTAGACCGGTTCGTGCAGCACCTGCTTGCCGTCATTCAGATGCTTGACGAATTCAACGATGCCGTCTTCAAAGTGAAAGTGGTCGCTTTTGTTCTCACGCTCATCGGTGATATTGATCGTCAGGCCCGGATTCAGGTAGGCCAGTTCACGCATGCGAGCAGAGAGGGTGCCGTAGTTGAATTTTACATCGCCGAAGATATCGGGATCGGGTTTGAAAGTTTGACGGGTGCCGGTCTGTTCAGATGTACCCACTTCCTGCATGGGTTCAGAAACAACGCCCCGTTCGAAACCGACAGTATACACCTTGCCTTCACGCGCGACTTCGGTGGTCATCCATTCGCTGAGGGCGTTCACGCAACTCACGCCCACGCCGTGCAAGCCGCCGGACACTTTGTAGGAATCACGATCGAACTTACCGCCGGCGTGAAGCACGGTCATCACGATTTCCACGGTGGGGCGACCGTTGAGCGCTGGGTTCTCATGCTTGTAAGGGCCGACAGGAATACCGGCACCGTTATCGGTGATGGTGATCGATTCATCGGCGTTGATGATGATGTTGATTTCACTGCACCGACCGGCCATGGCTTCGTCGACGGAGTTGTCGACGGTTTCGTACACCAGGTGGTGCATGCCGCGCTGGGTGGTGTCGCCGATGTACATTGCGGGGCGTTTGCGTACCGCGGCGAGGCCTTCCAGCACCTTGATGGATTCTTCGTTGTAGCCCGGTTGGCCTTGTTCGCCAGCGGAAGAATCGGCCTGGGGTTTGGTCTGATCGTCCATGAAAACTCACTCACATCCGGCGGGTCAGAAAATACCGGTTAACAGGCAAAAAACCAGTGTCAAACAGACCCGTAATTGTACTTGATTTTGGCCCATTCAGCCAGCGGTCAGCGAGGTAGAGAAGGGGAGTAAATTGGCCTTTCCGGCAGCTTCCCGGGGTGACTTGCCGAGCCGTGGCGGTTACGCTGAAGTGATGAAGGTGGCCATGCTTGCCGACGGCGATTGGATCAACGAGGAAGCGAACATCGTCCGCTTCAGCGCCGTAGGTCTGAGTGATGAACAGGTGCAGGTGGTTCCGGTGACGCCAGTTGGTTGCGAACGTCCCCAACTGTCCTTGATCACCGAGCGGGTGCATTTCGCCTCTCCTCGTGTGAACTGGTGGCGGCGCACACCTAGGCGTCTGGCCAACCAGATGCGCAAGATGGATATCGATCTTGTTCACGCCATGCATGGCGGCATTTACCCGCTGGCGTTGTATGTAGCGTCGGCTTTGGGGTTGCCGGTGGTGTGTTCGTGTTGGTCGTCTGCGGAACTGCTGAAGATCGCGGCGCAAGGCCATGATGTCTCGACCGTGTTTGTGCTACCGACGCCGCCACTGATGCAGCGTGCACGGCAGTTGCTTGGTGATCGCACGACACTGGAACTGGTGCGGCCGGGTGTGTTGGGTACCAGTGAGGAGATCGCCGAACCCCTGGTTGACCCCGAGGTATCACTGTGTTGTCTGGTCGTTGGTGATGGTCGTGCGGATGTTGATTACACCGCCCTGTTGCGTGGGGTAAGCCTGGTGCGGACGCGCATGCCGCAGTTACAGTTGTTGCTGTATACCTTGGAGCGCGATCACCATCGGGTGTGGCAGGCAGCATTGAAGTTGAATCTGTTGAATCACGTCAATCTGGTTGATTCCAGCCCTCAGACGCGTGAACTGTTGGTGCAGTCCGATGTGGTTCTGGTGCCGCAGCCACTCGGGGCGGTGCGCACGGTGGTGCTCGAGGCGATGGCCGCGCGTCGACCGGTGTTAGCTTCAGCCGACCCGATGCTGGATTACCTGTTAGAGGGCAAGACTGCACGATTGATTGCAGAAGCTACGGCTGATCGCTGGGCGGATCACTTCGGGCAGTTGGTGAGTATGCCTCGTGCGTTCCGTTCACTAGGACAATCGGCCGAGGCCTACGTGAAGCAGCATCATCAGGCATCGCATTGTGTAGAACAGTTGATAGAAATTTACCGGCAGGCGTCGGGCGAACCGTTGCCATTTGATGCCACACCAGGCAACGCATCAGAGGAGCACACATAAGATGGATGTTGTGCGAACCATCACCGCGACGCGCGTGGCCGTCAGTCGATTGGCGGCGGTGGCATTCGTGCCCACGATGGGCGCGCTGCATGAAGGTCACCTTTCACTGATTCGTCGTGCGAAGGAACTGGCCGATCATGTGGTGGTGTCGATTTTCGTGAATCCCACGCAGTTCAACGATCCTGCCGATTTGAAGAAGTACCCCCGTCCGCTGGAAGACGACCTGGCCAAGTGCCGCGAAGAAGAAGTCGCGCTGGTGTTCAACCCAACCCCGGAAGAGATCTATCCCCCGACGGAGATTCCGGTGAGGATCGATGTGCCTTCTTTGGCGAACGGCTTGGAGGGTGCGGATCGTCCGGGTCATTTTGAAGGTGTGTGCCGGGTGTGCATGAAGCTGTTCAACATTGTGCAGCCGAATGTGTCATGCTTTGGCATGAAGGACTACCAACAACTGAAAGTGATCGAGGCGATGGTGGCCGCGGCGTGTCTGCCGATGTCGGTCGAGCGATGCGAAACTGTGCGCGATCCAGATGGCCTGGCGCTGAGCAGTCGCAATGTGCGTCTGTCACCGGAGGATCGCAAGCACGCATTGGGGTTGAGCAAGGCCCTGTCTGAAGCGGAGCGGTTGATCGCTGATGGTGAAAGCGATCCGCAGGTGATCGAGCGGGCGATGACGCAGGTGATTGAGGCGCATCACGGCAAGGTGGGCTATGCCGTGGCGCGTAATGCACGCTCGCTGGCACCGCTGGATATCATCAATCCGCAAACCGAAAGCGTGGTTTGCCTGGTGGCGGCTGAGGTCGGCGAGGTGCGGCTGATCGACAATCGGGTGATTGCCCCCGTGCCTCGGCAATAGCTGCAAGCCCACTTCCTGCCGCAGGTTGTGCGCCGATCTTCTTGACACTGGCCTTCACCACCGATACCTTCACCACATGCTCGCCGGCCCGGCCGTTCGGCATGGGATGGGCCACCACTTTCGCCCGTGGAGATGCACACATGTCATACGTTCGTCGTTCCCTCTGCGTGATTTGCCTGCTGACCCTGATCGGCGTGTCTGCCCCGGTCCTGCATGGACAGGAGATGCTGTCGACCGATCTGGTGATGGCTGCGGACGATCTGGCCGCCGATCAACTTGATAAGGTGCGGTCTTACGTCAGCCGCTGGTCGCAGCAGTTGCTCGCAGGCAAGGGTGTAGCTGAGGTGAGCGAAGCCCGCAAGAAACTTCAGGAACCTTTACGCAGACCTAGTGCTGGGGCCGGTTTCATACCAGCCTATACCCAATTGATTCTCGTGGCACTGGATGGCGCGCCACGCCATGCTGATGCCTTGGTCCGTCTGAACGCCATGGTTGTGGTGGGACAACTGAAGGGGCCGGGTGTGGTGACGCTCGCGGCCAGATCGGTCAACGATAAGCACGCCGGGGTGCGCTATTGGGCTTCGAAGGCCATCGCCAACGGAACCGGTGGTGTGGCGGTCTTGATCGAAGCACCTGTCGCCAAAGTTGTCACCAAGGCGTTGGTGGATGCGATCACCGCGGAGCGCGATCCCTACGTGTGTGAACAGATGTGTGTGGCCTTGGGTGGACTGCGTTCACCGGAGGCGCGAGCCGCCATGCTGAAGGTGTTGGATACCCGTCTGCAGCAATACATGGTCAAAGGCCTATCGACCGATCTGCGTGGCGAGGTGTCCGGCCTGCAGCGCGCACAGCAGGGCTTGATCATCGATGTCCTGCAGAAGCGTGCCCCGCTTGAAGAGGTGCGCCAGTTTGTCACGGTGGTTGGCAAGTACCTGCAGGTGATTGCCATCGCCGCACAGAGCGATCAGGGAATCGCCAGCGACGTGATGCCCATCTGCATCGATCTGGTCGGCCAGTCAGAGCAACTGCTTAGCTGGGCGGTCAAACAGTTCGATCCCAATTTCAGCGGCAAGATGCCTGAGATTCACACCGCCATCAAGGCCGGCCTGGTGCCGCAGTTCGTGCTTGGCGTTTATGATTGGGTTGGTTCCACCACTGCGCCGGGTCTGTTGCAAACAACTAAGATCAACATCCCCTTGAAGCAGCTTCAACTTCCCGCCGCCAAAGCCGGCTGAACAGTGGCGTGCTAGACTGACTGTGTCATGCGACTGGTCATCTGTCTGCTGATTCTGATCATCGTTCCACTTGCATTGGCAGTGATGTGGCAACCGCCGACGCCGCGCGCCGACCTCACCACCGCGTACATTGCTGTGCAAACACTTGATCCTTCGCAAATGCAGGCCTCGGAAGATATCCGCATGGGCTATGCCCTGTTCGAAGGTCTGACCACGTTCGACCCGTATCATTTCGAAGTGCTTCCGGGCGTGGCTGAACGTTGGGATGTATCTGCCGATCAACTCACGTACACCTTTCATTTGCGATCGGACGCACGGTGGTCGAATGGCCAGCCGGTGACCTCGCACGATTTCGCCGCCACCTGGCAACAGGGCATGCTGCCTGATTTTGCCGGGCCTTATCACAAATTTTTGCGGCACATTCGCGGGGCGAGAGCATTCAGTGAATGGGCCGGTGAATCGCTGAAGCAGGTGAGTGCGATTGAGAATGATGAAGCTCAGCGCGAAGCTGGCGAAAAGCGCTTACGCGATGTGTCTGTGAAGTTTAAGCAGCTCGTCGGTGTGCAGGTGGTTGACGATCGCACGTTGGTGGTGCAGTTGGAACGATCCACGCCATACTTTCTCGAAGTGGTGGCATGCTGGCCACTGTTCCCCCTGCATCGCAGTGTGATCGACAGCACCAAACTCGATGATCAAACCTGGATGTTGCGGCGTGATCCGCAGTGGACGCGCGCGGGCCGCATGATAAGTAACGGGCCGTACCGTTTGGCTCAGTGGCAGTTCAAACGACAGATCGTGCTCGAACGCAGCACGCAGTATTGGAACAAAGATCAGGTGAAATTGAATCGTGTGGCCGCGTTGAACTTTGCGAATCCTGTTGCCGCGTTCAATGCGTATGAATCCGGCGCGATTGATTTGGTCGTGGGGATTGCCGTGCCGTTTCGCGCGGAACTGGTGGCTGCAGCGCGCGATGGACGTCGACCCGACATTCACCCGGTGAACAACTGGGGAACGTACTATTACACGTTCAACTGTCGGCCGACGCTGCCCGATGGGGAGCCCAATCCATTCGCAGACCCCCGCGTTCGCAAGGCCTTCGCACTCACCATTGACAAACAACGCATCGTTGAACATGTCACCCGTGAGTTTCAGCAGGTGGCCCACACCTTCATCCCGCCCAACAGCATCGCTGGTTACACTGCACCGGATGGTTTGGTTGGAACTGCAGAAGACGCCCCGCGCTTGCTTGCCGACGCCGGTTATCCCAACGGTGACGGCATGCCCACCGTGGTGCTGATGTACAACTCCGGCGGGGGACACGAGAACACCGCGCTCGCCATCGCCCGCATGTGGGAGCAAACACTCGGCGTGAAGGTCACCATGGATGTCAATGAGTGGAAAGTCTTCCAGGATGAACTGGCCAAAGGCAATTTCATGGCGGCCCGAGTCGGTTGGTTCGGCGACTATGGCGACCCCACCACCTTCCTCGATCTTTGCCAGACCGGCAACGGTAACAACGACGCCGCATTCAGCGACCCGCATTACGACGGTCTGCTTGCGCAGGCTGCGCAGGAATCCGACGCCACCAAAAGGTTGGCCATCCTCGCCGAAGCAGAAAGGTATATCCTGCAGGATCAGGTTCCCATCGTGCCGTTGTACTACTATCGACTCATCCACGCATTCAATGCCGACCGCGTGCAGGGTGTCTCGTTGCATCCGCGTAATCTTCAGTTCTTCCATCGGATGGAGGTGAGGGAGTAAGGCATTGAGGCATTAAGGCACGAAGGCGGATTGAGGTGGATCGTATGAATGGGATTAAGACATTTCGGGATTTGGTGGCTTGGCAAAAGGGAATGGAACTGTGCCGGTTGGTCTATCGGGAAACAAAGAATATGCCTAGCGATGAAAGGTTCGGGCTGATCAATCAGATGCGCAGGGCTGCTGTTTCGGTACCATCAAATATTGCGGAAGGATACGGAAGACAAAGCCGTGATGATTACCTTCGCTTCCTCCGCATCACCCGAGGCTCGCTTGCGGAATTAACCACGCAATATGAACTGGCCACCACCATGGATATGATTTCATGCAACCAGCAATTTCACGATCTGCTGGCCGAGGTCGACCGCATTCTGCAAGGCCTTATCCGTAGCGTAGCCAATGCCAATTCCCTCTAACCGCCTTCGTGCCTTAATGCCTCAATGCCTTTTCTCTTGGGATAATCCCATGCTTTCACTCATCCTCCGCCGCCTGATCCAATTGCCGCTGCTGTTGCTGGTGATCTACACCGTCACCTTCATCCTGGCGTGGACTGTGCCGGGCAATCCGTTGGAGGTGGAGGGCAGGCGTCCATCGCGAGAAGTCGAGCAGGCCATGCGGGCGCGGTACAACCTGGATGATCCGTTCAAGTTCTATGGTGAGTATCTGTGGGGCGCGTTGCATGGCGACTTCGGCCCATCGTTGACGTACAAGGATTGGACCGTCAGCCAGGTGATTGGCGCATCCCTGCCGGTGAGCATTCAACTGGGGGCGGCGGCCATCATCGTGGCGTTGTTCCTCGGTACCACCGTTGGTGCCTTCAGTGCCACCCGTAGGGAGGGCTGGGGGGGCTTGGGGGGGCTGGCGGATTGGGGTTCGATGAGTATCGCGCTGATCGGCATCAGCCTGCCCACGTTTGTCACTGGTTCGGTTCTGGTGATGGTGTTCGGCCTGTGGCTGGGTTGGTTGCCGGTGGGTGGTTGGGGCAGGTGGGATCAAATGGTGCTACCTGTGATCACGCTCAGCCTGCCGTTCGCTGCGTACATCGCCAGGCTGACCCGACTCGGGATGATTGATGTGATGACCAGTGACTTCATCCGTACCGCGCGAGCAAAAGGCCTGAGCCAACGAAAGGTGATCACCACCCATGCCCTGAAGGTGGCGTTTCTTCCGGTGCTCAGTTTTCTGGGGCCGGCTGCTGCTGCAGCAATGACTGGCTCATTCGTCGTGGAGCAGGTTTTCAACGTCCCTGGGGTGGGGCAGCATTTTGTCACTGCGGTGGCGAACAAAGACCTGTTTCTCATCATGGGTGTGGTGCTGGTTTTCGCCACGTTACTGATCGTGTTCAACCTGATCGTGGATGTGGCGTACCAGTTTGTTGACCCGCGGATCGAGGAAGGGTGATGTTTGATCTGCGATCTATGATTGACGATTTGATCTGTCAGATCGAAGATCGTACATCATCGATCCCCTCGCGTTGCCTTCCATCCACACCCCATCCGGGTGATGTTGCGTGCACGCCACATCCTGTTCCCTTCGGAATCAGGTCGTCGGCATGCAAAAACAATTGTAAGTCAATTTAAATGAGTCGTTTATGGCTGGTTTGCTGCCTCGCATGATGAACCATGCTACGTCTGGCAACGTCCTTGTTATGCCTACTGGCGAGAGACGCAGTTGATCCAAACGAGAAAGACGCACTGTTAGAGGACGCTCGCCATGGACGAAAAAGCTTTCCAAGCCAAACTCGCCGAACTGATGGGTGAAATTTCCACCCTGCCCAAGGCCGAACGGGAGAAGCTGGAGAAACTGGCCGCCGCCACGCAGACGCGCCACCAGAAACTCCGCAAAACTGTCAGCGACCTTCAGGAATCGCTTGACTATCTCCGCCTGTCGATCAAGTACCTCGTGTTCGATCTCGAGGCCACCCGACGGGAGAACAGCTATCTCCGCAAAATGCTCGACTCGACCAATCGCGATGATGCGGGCGGCGATGAGCACCACGCGTGATAGGAATTGCGTATCTCAAATTGCGTATTGCTGATCTGACATACGCAATTCGCAATCAGCAATACGCAATTCCCATGGTCGCCCGGAGGGAGACCACACGAGAGATGCCCCCAGAAGGGGAACCCGGAAGTGAGACGCCGGGAGAACAGCAGAGATCTTCAACAAGATCCAACCCTACCCACGACCGGTCGCCGTCGACCCACGACGACCGGTTTTTCTTTGCGCCTTGCCTTGCGCTGGTT
>JANQFT010000627.1 GCA_028277685.1 Phycisphaeraceae bacterium | reverse complement strand
CGTATCGCGTACCGGCACTGCCCGAGGTGTATGGACCAGGCAGCCAACCATTCCATTCCACGGTGTATTGGCTCATACCCAAGCCATACTGCCGTAAGTGCGCCAAACAGACTGACGTGCGTGCAACCTCGCGCGCTGCGGTAAGCGCAGGAATCAACACACCCAGCAGCAATGCGATAATCGCTACGACCACCAATAGCTCAACAAGTGTGAAAGCTGATGCACACGTTGTTCGTGATGACCTGTTCATTGACGCATCCATCTCTGTAACCATTTTGTGCCGGGCCTGTAGAAAGGCGTCGGTCTTGAAACCGTCTGGTCCCCGCTAGAAGACCAGACAGAGGAGATTGTTTCACGAAGGCTGTACGGACGGTTAGCACGTTCCGCTTACGCGTGACGACGGCGTAGCGCGGCCAGCGCGCCCAAGCCGAGTAGTGCCAGTGTGGCCGGCTCGGGAATGATTGAGTCTTCCGTGAGGTTGCCGTAGCCATGCCGCAACTCAAGTGATTTCCAGCTATTGGTGATGCCATCGCCGGCAAGCAGAGATTCTTCGGTCACACTGTCGGCGTCGAGCAGGTCCTGGACGTACTCTTGGCCGATGAACACGTCATCAATGACGATGCTGCCGGCACCGCCAAGACTGTGGTATTCCTCATCGATGGTCGTCAGATAGAGCGTCTCCCCATCGGGAGACACGGTGACCTGCCACCCATCGGGTAATCCGCTCAAGTCTGCTCCGTTCAGATCAAATAGCGGTTTTTGCACCCAGCCGTACGATGGGCTGAGTTTCCATTCCTTGATCTCAAAGTCGTTGTCGGGGAAGTAGAATTCGATCGAGCCGGTGTTGCGGTTGATGGTAACCTTCGGGCCGGCGATGTCGTTGATCATCTCGCCATGCACCTGAACGATGCCGACGGAATTGGACTGTAACAGCAGTTCCGCATTGCTCTGAAAGCTCTTCCATTTCGCACCGGTGTACAGACCGGGAATGGTGAAAGAGATCGGCCCGGTGACCGATTGCAGGTTGCCGATTTCAAAGGGGTCGATCCGCCATGTTCCGGGGTAGGTTCCGCCGTACGCGGCAGGGATGTTCGGAAAGATGTTGGGGTTGGCAGTGATGAAGTTGGTCCATGCGGTTTCGTCGTAAGGAAACCCGGTGAAGGGGTCTGAACCATCGGTCAACTTCAATTGGACCTCATAGATGTCGGGAATGGGAAAGGTGGAAGTGATGTCGACGGTTACATCGCCACTGGCCATATCGACGGTGAGCGTGCCCTGGGCAAGGGTAGTGCCAGTAACACTGAGCGTGCAGATGGCGGCGGCCATCAGCGTAATCATTGTGCGATTCATCAGTCTTTTCTCCATGGTTGCCGAAGCAGTTGCTTCACTTTGAGTCACGCAACGGGCAGGCATCGACCACACGCCGATGCACTGATGGAGACACGAACCCGGTAAATGGTTCGCCGTGCCTCCAGTTCTTCCCGCAGGCATCGCAGCAGCGTCATGGGCCCTATGACGGCTCGATCCCACGGCTCCCACACATTGCCTCCGGTATGAACTCCGAAGGCCCCAAGGCATCGGGCGATCTTCTGCCCTGCCAGTTTTTCTTTTCCAGCCTGATGCGCTTTGGCTGAATACGTGCGATCAACTTTCGTCAGCCGCACGTGTTTACCCCTCCCCGGGTGAGTCCGAACGAAGCCACCCGGTGTATGAATTAGCATCAGGCCCGACGACGGCGAGCAATCAATACGCCTCCCACGCCCAGCAGGGCCAGGGTGGCCGGTTCGGGAATCTCGGTGATCTGGCCGTCGACGATCTGGTAACGGGCCGACGCCCCATCAAAGCGATCCACACCACCCCCGTTTTGCAGTACGAAACCACTGATAGTGCCGTTGGCATCATTGCTCAAAGTGACCATGGCGATCGCGAACGTACCGGTGTCGGTGGAGGCGGTGTTGAACCAACTGGCGCCGAATTGGGTGGACGTCTCAATCAGGTCGCCGGCAAGAGAAGCCGGACCGAAATCCTTGGCAAAGCAACCGGTATCGCCCAAGCCCTGTGGAGCGAGCTGTGCTGCTGGCGGGAAGCCGCCGGTGATGTGATTCATGCTGCCATTGGTGAGATTGATGTCCAGGCGAGCATTGGTCCAGTCGGTGTTGGTGGTCACGAACAGGCCGTAGGTGGTGAATCCGGGCACACTGCCGAGGCTGGTGTCTTCAGCGAAGTTGGCGGTGATGCCGGCGAAGGCACCGGTGCTCAGGGCCAGCACCACGGTGGGAATCATTAACTGTTTCATCTCTGCTTCTCCATAGGTATGTATGCGTGTTTCATTTCAACTGACGCTCAACTTCCGAACGCCAACATAAAATCCGTTCGATGTATCAACGATTGCGACGACGAAGGATGACCAATCCGCCTGCCCCCAACAGAGCCAACGACATTGGTTCAGGAATCGTTTCAATCGCCGCAGCGGCTTCGCTCAGCTCGCCGGTCCAGTTGCTCAACAGAATGTTGAGGTCGAAGTCGTCTACGATACCGCTGCCGTCGAGGTCGCCCATATTTGTTCCGACCGACAGGTTCCAGTTGCTCAACAGCACGTTCAGGTCGAAGTCATCCACATCGCCATCACCGTCGAAATCACCGTCGACGGTCGCACCCAGCGTGGACAGGTCGAATACGAACAGCGCGTTCTCCCAGTGGTCGTCACCCTCGATATGTGCGTTGAAAATGAACCAGTCGCCGATGGTTTCCTGCGTGTTGTGCTCAAAGGGGTATGAATTCAGCCTCCCGAACGCGGGGTAGCTACCGTGGCTGGAATCACGGATTTGTGTGGTGCCTACCATTTCGCCTTGGGTGGCCATGCGGTAGATCTCATTGTCAACAACGGCGTAGTAGGCTGTGCCATCGGTGACGGTCCACCCCACGAAAGTCATGCGGCCTTGCTCATCGATGTTGAAGCGTTCGGGGTTGAATATCGGATTGCCGTTGCTGGACGTAATCTGTTCACCGTTGATCGGATCGACCAGCGCATCCAGATCAAGCAACAGGTTGCTGGTGGCAAAGTCCGAAGTGGTATACAGACCTGAGTGTTGCTGGTCTTGGCTATCCTGATACACCGCACGAAAAATCAACTCGTCGTTATGTGTGAGCAGTCGACCCGTCTGGAAGGGATCGTACATGGGCAGTGCGTACCAATTGGAATCAAATGGTGCGGGGTCTTGCGGATTGGCCACGGTGGCCAGGTCGTAGCCTTGGTAAGCACCGGTTGAATCGACCACGATCGTCCGATCCACAGACGGAACCGGTAACCAGTCCGGAGCGCTGGCGTCGACCGCTTCCACCTGAAGTACCACCCGGTCACCCAGCCACGCTACACCGTTGCCGCCGTAGCCGCTGGTCACCGGTGACATCCGCAGATTGTCGCCGAAGACCTGCGTGTCGTTGAGCACCGCATCAATCGGTCCGTCATCGGTGCGACGGTAGAAACCCAGGCGACCGCGGTCGGTAGGGCTGAGGACGTTGCTGCCCACAGTAAAGTTCCGCATGATGAACTCACTGGGGTTGGCGGGGTTCTCGATTGGGGGCCAGGCGATACCTTTGGTGCGCGGTACTTCCGGTCCTTCGCCCACGCGGTACCCATCGGGCAATTGTTCACCCTGGGGCAAGCCCTGTTCGCCGCTGTAACTGCGGATAACGGTGGGAGCTAAGCCGTTGGTCACATCGTCAGCCGTGCGACGCAACTGATGGATGGCTACGACATCGTCAAATTCATCGTACTGCACACCGGTGTAGTAGAAATAGTTATTAGTGACTTGCTCAACCTGGAGTTCGTCGTAGCCCCAACTGCCTGAATCGGACAATGGATTCGTGAACAGGTTGTAACTGCCAGTGGCGGTGTCGAAACGGTACCATTCAGTTGGCAGATCGTTACCTGTAGCGTCGAGCTTATGGAGAGACATGAACGCGCCGCCGATGCGGACATTGTAGATATGGATACGTTCCTGGCCATCCGGGCCATACGGGTCAGCGGTGTACAGGTGATGTAGTGCGTCGGTAGCGATCGCGACAGGCGCAGTCGACGCGACCGCGATCGCCAGACAAGCCAAGATCGTGCGTGAACTCAGCGATGGCATCTTTCAAACTCCTTCTGTCGAGGACTGTGGTCGGACACCGGGGAAGGGACTCTCTCAGTCCCACACGTATTTGCAGAACACACGTCTGCGCAGGGCGTCCATGTCGGGCGGGATGATATTTCGGCCGGGAGCACACATGGCAACACCGCGGTTAGATGCGCGCTAATCCACAAGGAAGCCCGGTCGAAATACCATTCCGATCAAGTCGTCCATATTCAGGTTGCGAAAGGGAACCTTCTCAAGGTTGGATGGATCATCTCTCTTCCCGCTCGGCCCGCCATTTCAGACGGTTCCCGAACTCCCTTTGCCGTGACAGGTTGGCCATGCGCCAACTAAGCCCGCAGTACATATCATTGCGGGCAGGTTACAGAAACACCTTTAGCCCGCAACGCCTTGGTGACGTGCCACTGCCACACTTTGATGGCCCTACCCACTTTTCAGTGAAAGAACGCGTTGTCGTAACCATTCACCAACCGATTTCTTATAGAAATACTATCAAGCCCCAAGTCTTGTACCGTTGGAAGGTTGCTGGTGACACGCTGCTGATTTCAGTCAGCTCCGTCTTGTTGACCGGCTTCGGTATGTCTGGTTCGCTGGTTGATTCTTCTGATCCACATTCGGGCACACTTGCACTTTCACAGTCGAGGCGAAAACAGGCTTCCACTATTTCTGAGCGTCAGATTACACGGTGAATAAATTGCAGATTGGTTGGAACGATATGGTCGAGACAACCACATGCAGAGTTACTCTGCAGATTGTCGATGCTTCAAATATTCAGTGACTTCCTGTACCCCGCCAGCGGTCAGTCCCAAATCCAGATCGATTTGATCCGGTGGCGAGCGCCATTTGACGGGAATGATGGATTCGATGCCGCAGTGTTCGCGCAGCAGTTGATGATTTGACTCAGCTCCGGCGACACACTGAGAATCCGATGATTCGCGCAATCGACGACCAGGCCAAGCTTGGCGTAGCGTCGGTCACACACCGGTTCATCTTTGTTTTTGCCTTGCTTGCGTCGATCGTCTTTAAGCAGTCACTAGGAAGATTGCTCAAGCACTACCGCTATGCGGCGTGATTGAGGCTGCTCTAGACCTATCATAGAACTCAATCATTCGTCGCTCGCTGAGCATTCAACGAGAGCGATGGTCATATTTCCATACGGTGGTGGCGCGACAGAGGGATGAGTCGACTCTGTAATCATGTTTGCCGACTTCGGCTACGTTAGGTACTTGACTTTCAGTTCAAGTTCATTCGAGCCCAATTTATCCTGACCAACAATTCTGGACACTCCGCTCAGAACTGAAGCGACGAATGAATCCCCCTTTTCCCTGAATGCGACACATTCCCTTAGGCTTACTTAGGAGTCGCCTTCAACTGAGAGTTTCAGCGACCCGAAGTCAGCCAGACCGCTTTGGGCCTTGTAGCTGATGCCCAGACGTACCTTGGTTGTGCCTTCGGGCACGTCGTACACTCGAGCAAAAGCTTTCCACTCGGTATCACCTTTTAGCCAGTTGGCGGCTTTCCAGTCGGTCAGCTTCTTGCCGGCGGCGTCAAAGAAGTTGACATCGACGGCTGGCACGTGCCAGGCCTTTGAGCCAGGTTTTAGATCAATCAGGCGATAGTCGAACGTGAGTTTTACCTTCTTGGTACCAGCGGGCAGCGGGCGATCGACCCACACGTTGGCTGGGTTTTCATGTACACGAACAAACGTGCGGCCAGGCTCAACGATCTTGCGGAAGCGGTCGAGCATCCAACGGTGACCGCCTTCGGGTGTCCAACCCTGCATGCGGCTGCTGAAGTCGGTTTCAAAGATAACCGCTCCGCCCCCGGAGGCAGGCGCGGACGTTGTGGATGCCGCCGGCTTGGGTGCAGCCTTGGGTGGAGCCGTCACGCCTTCAGCCACGAGTTTGACGTTGGCGAAGTCGGCAAGGCCACCGTTGGCTTTATAGCTGATGCCCAGTTGCATCTTCGTAGTGCCGTCGGGCACATCGTAGCTGCGTTCAAAGGCCTTCCACTCGGTATCACCCTTTAGCCAGTTGGCCGTTTTCCAGTCGGTCAGCTTCTTGCCGACGGCGTTGAAGAAATTCACATCAACCGCCGGCACGTGCCAAGCCTTTGACCCGGGTTTCAGGTCGATCAACCGGTAGTCGAAACTGAGCTTGACCTTCTTGGCGCCGGTGGGCAGCGGGTGATCAATCACGGCGGCCGTGGGGTTATCACTCAGTCGAACGAACGTGCGGCCTGGTTCGGAGATCTTGCGGAAACGTCCGAGCATCCAACTGTGATTCGGTACCGGATTCCAGCCCTGCATGCGGTTGCTGAAGTTGGTCTGGTAGATGACGACTTGCTTGGCCGAGGCGGGTACGGGCACGTTGGCGGCATCACCAGCAGTCATGCTCTTGCTTCCGGGGGTGCGGGCGGCTTGGCGGAAGTCTTTGGCGTGCGGGCCGTCGAAAGTGAATCGGTCGAAGTCGATTGGGCCTTTGTCGATCACCAGGCGCAACACCTGTTTGCCTTCATTGAGTTTCACGCCGGCGGTCAGGTCGACCAGGGTTTCCCAGCTGGCGGTAGGTTTGGCGGTGATGGGGCCGGAGACATCTTTGCCATTGACTTCAAAATGGAAGCGTGCCCCGTTGGTCGTGCTGGCATAGCGCACAATGAGTTTGTAGTTCCCCGTGGCTTTGGGAGCGACGGTGTACTCAAGCCATTCGCCGGTCATGCCCCAGCCGATCACATGCTTGTTGCTGGCTGCGTCGTTCTTCTTGATATCGACTTCATCTTCTTCGCGGTAAGCGCCGCCCTGGTTGGGTTCGTCTTTATCCATATAGGAAACGTTTGGTCCGCCAAGGTCGTACTTCTCTGCTTCAAGCTTGCCGGGGATAGGCCAGGGCATGGGGTCTTGTTCACCAATGCCGTAACCATGCGGCATCTGCTGGACGGTTTTGTCGGCCACGCGCTGGGCACGTGAAGGCACCATCGCCAGAAGCTTCTTTTTCTCGGTATCCCACTTCGTCTGATCGAACGCGACCTTATTGCCAGTGACGCCGACGGTGCGATGGCTGATCGCCTCGGGGGTCACTTTCACCACGGCACTACCGGTGTCGGCATAAGGTACGGCCTTGCGCATGGCCTTGAAGTTGGTGAACGAGCGGCCGAAGTGCTTGACGGGTCTTGGGTCACCCGGTGCCTGGAAGACGGTGTTGTAACCCAGCACGACACGCTCGCCCTCGACAATACTGATTTGGCTGCGACCGTTGCCGTAAACAATGTTGTTGTACACCTCTACATCGTTCACGCGGCGGATGCTGATGCCATCGTTGCGGTTGTTGAAGCAGAGGTTGTTGTAGATGTGCACAGTTGTATCGCTATAGCCGGCCTCGATACCCTTGCCGAACGGTCCTCCGAGGCCGAGCCATTTCCCGCCTTCTTTGCCCTTCACCCAACCGCCGGTGGTGGTGTAACCGTTGTTGTAACAGACGTTGTCAAACACGTGCACGCGCGGGCTTTGCCAGATGTAGATGCCCGCGTTGTTGTTGTAGCTGTGGTTGCCGTAGACGTAGCTGAACGTCTTGTCGTCGGACGGCTTGCCATGTCGACTGGCCTGAGCCCAGTCGAGGTAGATGCCGGTCAGGCCCTGCAGATGGCCCCACTGGCCGCCGCCTTTGTCCCGGGGCGCCCAGCCGGGCTTCTTGCTGTGGCTGCTTCTGTAGCAGTTGAACACGCGGCAGTAGCGCACGATGTTGTTCGGGCTCATCACCTTGATGGCGCCGGCGTCATCAAGGTCGCGGCCGGCATCCTGCACGGTGTTCCATTCGAGGATGACGCGGCGGGTGTCGGGGTTGCCGATGAAGAACCCACCATCACGCACGTAGTTGT
>JANQFT010000604.1 GCA_028277685.1 Phycisphaeraceae bacterium | reverse complement strand
CACGACCACGTTCGCTGTCATATGAAATGCCAGCCTGCATCAGCATCGCACCGAGGTTGGCATAGCCTAGGCCCAACGTGCGGAACTCGTAACTGAGACGCGCGATCTCGCGACTGGGGAACGCGGCCATCAGCACGCTGATTTCCAGCACTATCGTCCACGTGCGCACGGCATGCTCGAACTTCGCGGCATCAAATGTGCGGGCTTTCGCATCGTAGAACTTGAGCAGGTTGATCGAAGCAAGGTTACACGCAGTGTTGTCGAGGAACATGTACTCACTGCATGGGTTGGACGCATTGATGCGGCCGGACTCGGGGCAGGTGTGCCACTGGTTGATGGTGGTATCAAACTGCACCCCGGGGTCGGCACAACGCCATGCGGCGTAACCGATCTGGTTCCAAAGATCGCGGGCGCGAATGCTCTTGGCGGTGGTGTCGGTAATGCGGTTGCGCAATTCCCATTCGCCGCCTTCGTCGAGCACCTTGAAGAAGTTGTTGCCAATGCGGACAGAGTTGTTCGCGTTCTGCCCGCTGACAGTAGCGTAGGCTTCGCCGTTGAAGTCGTAGTCCAGTTTCAGGCCCAGACGCTCGGCGGTTTCGCGCTGTTCGCTGGAAAGATGCTTCATGCCTTCGGCCAGCGCAGCCACCTTCAGTTCCTCGCGCACTTTCCAACTGACGAATTCTTCGATGTCCGGGTGATCAAGGTCAAGGCAAACCATCTTGGCCGCACGGCGGGTGGTGCCGCCACTCTTGATGGCGCCGGCCGCGCGATCGCCGATCTTCAGCCAACTCATCAGGCCACTGCTCTTGCCGCCACCGGACAGGTTTTCACCCGCAGCGCGCACGTTCGAGAAGTTCGTACCCGTGCCGCTGCCATACTTGAACAGACGCGCTTCGCGCACCCACAGGTCCATGATGCCGCCTTCGTTCACCAGGTCGTCGTCGACACTCTGGATGAAGCAGGCGTGGGGCTGGGGATGGCTGTACGCATCGTCGGACAGTTTGGTTTCACCGCTTTCAGGGTCGGTAAACCAGTGGCCTTGTGCCGGGCCGCTCAGACCGTATGCCCAGTTGAGGCCCGTGTTGAACCACTGCGGGCTGTTGGGGGCAGCCATCTGATGCAGCAGCATGTACGACAGTTCGTCGTAGAAGGCCTGGGCGTCTTCGGTGGTGTCGAAGTAGCCGTGCTTTTCGCCCCAATGACGCCAACAGCCGGCCAGACGATCCACCACCTGCTTCACCGAATGCTCGGGGCCGGTGACAGGATCGCCGTTGTCGTGGAGCAGCGGTTGGCCATTCTCGTCGTACTGCGGAACGCCAGCCTTACGAAAATACTTGCTGACCATGATGTCGGTGGCCAACTGACTCCAGCCCTTGGGAACTTCAGCATCCTTCATTTCGAACACGACCGAACCGTCAGGGTTCACAATCCGGCTGGATCGCTTGACCCATTCGGTGGTGTCGAAGACATCGCTTCCCGCTTCGGTAAAAACTCTGGTTACTTTCACTGGAACTGCCCCTGATACGAATCCGTTTTATGAAAGGCACCGCTGGCATCCATACCGGCGGGTGATTACCTTGAATTCGACGAAGACGCCTCCGCTTCGCCGTACGTTCTGTCGCACACGCCAAAACAAAAACGCATCCGACGACACGGGCGAAACGCCCGCATGCCGACGGATGCGTCGGCGGCCCTCAGGCCGGTTGCTGACTGATGCGACTTTCCTGTTCCGCCTCATGGGCGACCAACATTTCGGGGTCGCCCTGGGTCCATGCCGCTTCGGCCTGCCATTGCCAAACCTGCTCGTTCCGATGAGTACGGGGCTGGGCCGGCTGACTGGGCCAAACGAAGCTGGCTGCACTGAATTGGTCGTTGCCAAAAATACTCATGCGATATCCATGAACGGCCTGGGTTACAGTCCGCCCTTTGCCAGCCCATGAAGGCTGATTTAAGTGCTCGTCTGTTGCTTCAGCAGCACCCCGGCGTCAAAACCCATCAGTCCACCAGACTGACCGGAGCGGGTGAAGCGATGCTCTAACTATATCCCTATATCTTGCGTTCGCAACACCCAGCTTCACAAAATATGGCAGCTCAAAGTGCCTTTGCGGTGTAAGTGACATACTTTCGAGACCTTAGAGAAATCACTTTTTTTAGCGCACCGCTAACCCTTGAGGTTCACGACAGAAACCGGCAAGTTATCCACAAGATGTTGTGGAGGGAAGGGCCTGGGGCCTGGGGCCGAGGGTCAAGGGAGAAACCGATAAAACCTTCGTTCTATGCCCCTAGGCCCTCGGCCCAAGGCCCCAGGCCCTCAACGCATCTGCTACACTCCCAAACCCCATGACTGACGCATCATCTCATCCCCTCCTCCAGGACCTCACCGAACCGCAGCGCGAAGCGGTCATCACCACCGAAGGCCCCCTACTGGTGGTGGCCGCGGCAGGCTCGGGTAAGACGCGGGTGATCACGCGACGGGTGGCCTACCTGGTGCAGGAAGTCGGCATCGCGCCGTGGCAGATTCTCGCGATCACCTTCACCAACAAAGCGGCCGGTGAGATGCGCCAGCGCGTGGCGCAGATCGTCACCGAACGCCAAGCCAACGCGCTGACGGTTTGCACATTCCACTCGTTG
>JANQFT010000592.1 GCA_028277685.1 Phycisphaeraceae bacterium | reverse complement strand
CATCATTTTCGACTCGGACATGTCCAGCGACTGGGACGATGTCGGTGACGCCGCCATCCTGCATGGCCTGGCCAGCCTGGGCGAGTGCGAAATCATCGGCATGATGGTCTCATCCACGAACGGTGGCACGGCGCTGTGCATGGATGCGATCAACACCTACTACGGCAAGCCTGACATCCCCATCGGCGTGCGACCAGACACTGGCGGCCTGGGCATGTACGCCGCTCGCATCGCCACAGAGTTTTCCCATGATCTGGCGTCACCAAAGGATTGCCCGCTGGCCGTTGATCTTTACCGAAAGCTGCTCGCCGAGTCGCCGGACAAGAGTGTGGTCATCGTCACCGTCGGCTATCTGAATAACCTTGAGGCATTGCTGAAGTCCGAGTCGGACAAGCACAGCCCACTCAATGGCAAGGAACTCATTCGCAAGAAGGTAAAGGTCTGGGCCTGCGCCGGTGGGGCCTATCCCAAAGGAAGCGAGTTCAACTTTGCCGTGGAGCCCAGCGCCGCCCACTACGTCATTAACCATTGGCCGACGGCGGCTACGTTCACCACGTTCCGCCTGGGGCATACCTACTTCACTTGTGGACGGCTGCCACAGCTACCTCGGAAGCACCCAATCCGTCGTGTCTACGTGGACATCAAGAACAAGTACCCCTATCCGTCCTGGGGGCAGGTGGCGATCCTGCAGGCGATCCGCGGCGATGAACAGTGGGGTAAGGTCGATGTCGGACGCAACAACGCCAATCCCAACGGCAGCAACTACTGGACCAAAACACCCGACCCAACCGGCCCGGACGACCAGGCGTATCTCCTGGCCAAAGCGAGAACGCCGGTGCGCGACACGATGGACGCCTTGATCATGCTGCCGCCGAACGACGGCAAGGCGAGCATACCCGGCGAACCGACCGATTTGCGTGCCACCGTCATCGACAGTTCCCGCATCAATCTGCAATGGACCGACAACGCCTTCAACGAAGAACGATTCATCATCGAACGCCGCGGTGACGATGGATACCAGCAAATCGGCATGGTGGCCGCGAATGTCACCAGCTACTCACTTGAGGGCCTCACCTCCACAGCCAATCGGTCCTTCCGCGTCAAAGCGAGCAACGCCACCGGCGACTCGTGCTATGCGTACGTCTGGGTCTACACCGGCTGGACGGAGTACAACTTCCAAAGCCCTGATGCTCTGCCCCTCTACCACTACTATCAGCACAGTCACCTGCGAAACGCAAAGGCTGGCGGCGACGATCACATCACCATCAACAACGACTCTGCACACGGGCGCGAGCTGACAATCGACGTGGACACCGTCACCCAGGCGCGACGCGGCAACCTGTACGTCTACTTCTTCTACCAGAACAAGGACAACTGGTACCGGCTGAACTACGGCGTGAAGACCTGCACCTTTGAGAAGCGGGTCAATGGCAACACAAAACGCATCGCCCAGGCCTCAGTGGAATTCGACCCCACGGTTCGCGTCCTGCGGCCGTGGCGAATCGAGGTAACACCCGCGGGACAACTGAAGTTCATCGACAAGGGCGTGTTGGTTCTGAACGTCATGGACGCGTTCAGCTTCCACAGCGGCAAGATCGGCCTTGGCGGTGTGGGTCGTACACCCGTTTGGGAAAGCTTCCGCTTCAGCACGTCACCCCATCGCCAGTTGGTCGAGACACCGCCTCTTCCGCCGCACGGGATCATCGCCATTTCGGGCGATGGTCAGGTCGAGTTGAGCTGGAAAGCCGTGCATGGTGCGGAGCGATACACCGTCAAAGTCAGCCCGAGTCGCCTGGAGCCGTTCGTCAACGTAACAACGGTCACCGAGCCCAGCTTTACCCACACCAACCTGACCAACGACAGGCAGTACCACTACGTGGTGTCGGCAACCAACACCGCTGGCGAAGGGCAGATATCCAAAGCAATCCATGGCAGACCTATCGCCCGGGGAAGCGGGCCTGGCGGCTCAACGATCATCGGAACCCCGGGTTCCTTCGGCCGACATGACAACACGATCCAAAAGGTTTTCGACGGCAACTTCATGACCATCTTCGATGCCCCTAAGCCGAGCGGCGCGTGGGTGGGCCTCGACTATGGCACACCGCGCATCGTCACCGCCGTCAAGTACGCTCCCTCGCCGTATCACTCCAAGCGGATGGTCGCCGGCAAGTTCCAGGGCGCGAACCAGCCTGATTTCAGTGATGCCGTCACGCTGTTCACGGTAACCGATGTGCCACCTATCAAGAAGATCACATCACAGCCGATCAAGAACCGCACGCCGTTCCGCTACCTGCGCTACATCGGCCCGGACCACTGCTACTGCAACGTGGCTGAGATGACGTTCGAGGTATCCAATGCTGACTGACCGGCAACGCTTCGCCGCCGTGATGGCATACAGCCCGGTCGATCGCGTGCCAGCTTATTACTTCGGGTGCTGGCCCGAGACCCGCGCCCGCTGGCAACGCGAAGGGTTGCGGCCAGACGTAGCGGTGACCAAACAGGTCGGACTCGATCCCGACTGGGAACAAGGCCTGTGGAACTGGCATGGCCTGACGCACCTTTGGCCAATCCACGATGGAACAGAAACGGTGCTCGAACAAACCGAAACGTCCCGAGTCGTTCAACACGCGGATGGTTCGGTCACCCGCCAGTTACCAGGCTCGATCAGCGAGCACCTCAAGTATGCGCTTGAACCAACGCGCGAAGCATGGGAGCGGTTCCGCCCATCGCTTGATCCGGATCATCCCGACCGGCACATCGATCCGGAGAATCACCAGCGAACGGCACGGGCGCTGAATGAACGTGAGAACACGGTCTGCCTGCTAGGCGGATCGCTCTTCGGTTGGCCACGCGACTGGATGGGCGTCGAGGCGCTATCAATGCTCGCCTATGACGACCCGGCCCTCTACGAGCAGATCATCGAAACGCAGGTCGATCTCGCCATCCATGTGTTGGAGCCTGTACTCAAAGCCGTGCATATCGAGTTCATCTACCTGTTCGAGGA
>JANQFT010000542.1 GCA_028277685.1 Phycisphaeraceae bacterium | reverse complement strand
GTGATGGATGAAGGGGCGCGTACGGTGTATCTGCCGTCGGGGCGGTATGGGTTTCACCGTGAAGTGACGGTGCCGCCGCATGTGGTGCGCATCACGGGTTTGGATAACGACCTTGGCCGGGGGCAGGACAAGTATCACCTGACCTTGAACGTGGTGGGTGATGGCGAGCCGTTGGTGATCGAGCACATGGACACGATCTACACGAAGATGAAGATCGTGCATCGCGGTAAGCGGGCACTGGTGTTGCGCAGTCTTTGTGCGCATACGTTGATCATTGAACCGGGTGCCGGGCCGGTGTTCCTGGATGATGTGGTGGGTGATTTCATTCATGCCAAGCCCGGAACAAAAGTGTACGCGCGTCAGTTGAACCTTGAGGCATGGCATATGCCGCGCCTGCTGAACGAAGGAGCAGATGTACAGATACTGGGGTTGAAAACGGAAACCGATGCGACGGTGGCAATCACACGTGATGGAGGTCGCACGGAAATCGTTGGCGGGTTCATTTATGCCAACAAAGCGACCGATCCAAACAAGGTGATGTTCAAGATTGAGGATGGCGGTTCACTTTCTTGCACGGTGGGGGAGTGGGTGGGGCGGAAGCAGCCGTTCACCCCGGTGGTGGAAACGCGCGGCGGCGAAACGCGATCACTGAAGCACGCCGACACGTACAAGCGTGGTTATGGCTCGAGCATTCCTTTGTTCGTGGGTTATGCGGGCGAAGCAACCGACGTGCCCAACGCGCCCACGCAGATGCAGGCCGAGCCGGCAGGTACGGATGCGGTGTCATTGCGCTGGTTGCACGATGGGCAATCGCTTGATGGTTTTGAAGTCACGTTACTGAAAGATGACACTGCGGTAGGTCGCCCCATGCTCGTGCCTACGGGGCAGCGCAACGTGGTGTTTCGTCGCGCCTTGCAGGCGGGGCGGACTTACCAGGTGCAGCTTGCCGCATTCAGTGGAGCCGGTGCGTCGAAGGCGATCAGTGCGACTGTGACGCTCCCGGGTCCTTCGGCAGAAGGGGATGGCACCGGATTACTCGGTACCTACTACCAAGACGTTGGCCTGCACCAGCAAGTCACCACGCGCACTGATGCCACGGTCAACTTCGATTGGGGCGTGGAGCGACCAGATGGAGTCAGCGTGGGGAAGGACAACTTCAGCGTGCGTTGGACCGGCGATGTGGTGCCACGTTTCAGTGAAACTTACCGCTTCATTGTGTTCGCCGACAACGGTGTGCGGCTCTGGGTGGATGGTGAGCTGCTGATCGATCATTGGGGTTACGCCAAACGTCGCATCGGTGAAATCACGCTGCAGGCGGGCCAACGCTATCCCATTCGTATGGAATACTGTGAGCGCGATGGCGGCGCCAAGGCGCAACTCAAGTGGGCCAGCACGAATCAACCGGAGCAGGTCATTCCGCAAACGCAACTGTACCCCACGACGACAAACCTGCCCACGGTGACATACGCTGTCGACGAAACGAAACTGACCGAAGGCGGCAGCACGCGCATCAAAGTGACGCAGACGGGTGGAACGGATACGCTCACGCTACCGCTGAAGATTCATGGCGATGCCATCGTGGGCACCGACTACCACGCGCTTCCGCCGCACGTCACCCTCACATCACAAATGCCCACCGCCACGGTTGAGTTACGCACCATCGATAACACGCGGGCGCAACCGCATCGCAAGGTGCTGGTGTCGGTGCAGCCCAGTGCGGATTACCTTTCACCCGCCGGTGCGACGGCCATCACCATCCTCGATGACGACATGCCCCCGCCCGGCAACGGCACCGGGTTAACCGCAACCTACTTCGATCAACCCGACCTCACCGGACTGGTGGGCCAACGCATCGATCGCGCGATCAACTTCATTTGGGACAAACGCCCGCCGATGAAAGGCATTACCGTGAAGGGCAAACCGCACGGCTACAGTGTGCGCTGGCAGGGGAAAATCGAACCGCTGTTCACCGAGCAATACACTTTCGACGCCACCGCCACCAAGTACGGCGGCGTCCGCGTGCTCATTGATGGCCAACCTATCATCAACGCCTGGAAAGCGCAGCAACTACGCAACGGCCGCATCAAACTCCACGCCAACCGCAAGTACGATATCACCATCGAATACACCAACCGAAACTTCTACGGCTCGTACCTGCGCCTTCACTGGTCCAGCCCCAGTCAATTCCGCCAGATCGTGCCGACCAGCCAACTCTATCTCCCGCGCGATTAGGTCGTTTCCGCCGGCCGCCCAAATTGATGCGGGCGATGTTTGTTGTCGTAATCGATGAACTCACACGATGCTGATCGAATCGACTGCCACACGATAACAAATAGAGGAAGGGAGAGATGAAGGTGGGGTATACAGGCCACCCAGACACAGCTTGCGTGAAGGGATGACGTTGACTTTCCGCAGAGGGTGTTGATCAATGCCAACCGCAACTTGATCGCTGTGTAACTGAAGACTTAATCTTAGTGGCTTGCCCAGTGAGAATGTCGCCAGAAGTACTGATTTATCACCGCAAACCAAGTGAAGTTCATCTTTCGTATCAGTTGCGATTGCCTCAAGGGTGAATCCGTCGCGCGTCTTGCCGCCAACGGTAAGGATGGGTAGTGGCAAGCCGGTGTAATGATCAATCGTCAATTCGAATGACAGCGTCAGCTCGCGCTGTTGCGTGAACGACTTGCTAAGCACAAGTGGCAGACTGCTTTCAGGATGAGTGAACGTGGCAATGTTCTCATCAAAGATGACCTCGGGTCGACCTCCGCGTGGCATGAGGAATGGTGTGGTGAAATCCGGTAAGGGATCCAATGCGGCAGCGCGGATACCGGCCTGGGTGTAGGCAATGATCATCCGATCGTCAGCGCAAAACCCATTGGGGTAATAAGCAATGCTGCCTGGTTCCTGAAGCAAAGGACCGGGCAACAGCAGGTCCGGCTCAGGCACCGGCGCGACGAACAGTGACAGATTGTGCCGATCATGCGGTCGCGGGGCACCATGCCCGGGCAACCAGTCATTGGTTGCACACAACATACCTGCTGTTTCGATATTGGGGCACACCCAACTGCGAGAGCACAAGGCATCCACCTGCACCGGTTGCGCGGTCGACCATGTTCGGCCATCGTCATCGCTGGATGCGGTCAGCAGCATTTCATGAGATGGTACGGATTCATTCGGAGAACACTCATGCCGTATGAGCAGGCCGAGCCTTCCTCCGCCGCAGTCGTAGACCGTTGGTTCCCAGATGTTGACGAATTGATCGGCCATCCGCGCAGCCTCAATGGGGCTGGACCAATGCCAGGTCTGGCCGTTGTCTTCGCTACGCAGGATTGCCGCGTAACGTGTTTGGCCCACGCCCCCGCCCAGTGGATGCAGGCTGCAGGGAAACAGCATTGCGCCTTGAGACGTTCGCAGGCCGTGGGCGGTGGGAAAACCGATCACATCCTGCATTCCGTGTGGTGCGGGCGTGACAGGCTGATTGGTCCAACGCACGCCATCATCAGAATGAGAAATGTACAACTCGGCGGAGCCGCTCTGCCTGCCCTGCTCGTAGTTCAGACGACACCACGCACACCAAAGCGTCTGGTCATCATGGTTCAGCAGGCAGGGTTGCCACTGCCCATCGGTGTCGATGGGATTGACTGTCTTGGCATCTGAAGTAAAACACCGAACCGGGCGCGACCAATCATTCAGGTCATGGCTGATGCTGGCAAAGTTGAATTGTCCCGCGACCCCTTCGAGCTTGCTCACCGGGTTGGCGTTCCACATGGTGATGTAGCGACCCTGGAAACGCACGATATCCGCATCGTGGTGGTAAGCCATCTCCGGCGCCCACGTCGGCCGATTCGGGCAGACCGTATGATGAATCACACGTGGACGATAGATTCTCACTCCAGCACTCCCGGTGAAGA
>JANQFT010000508.1 GCA_028277685.1 Phycisphaeraceae bacterium | reverse complement strand
GTGGCGTTGCCGATCTTCATCGGCGGCATCGTGTGCTGCGGTGTGCAGTTTGTCGACCAGGAATTGATCATCCCCCCCCTGCGCGAAAAACTGATGCGCGGACCGAGCGACATGAAGTACGGCAAGGCCAAACCGTTCGGCCTGCAATTCGTACCCGATGAACACGGCAACCTGTTCTGCGGATCGCGCTACGATGCAAAGAAGCAAACCATTCACGATGTGACGATTCTGATTCGGGATGACAAAGGTCGCGCCACCAACCGCATCACGGCGACTCGTGCGCGATGGGATGTCGACAGCAACGGCTGGCAACTGATCGACGGCCTGAGCATTCGTCGCAGTGTGGGTGCTACACTACCCGGCGAAACGCTCACACCCACACCAATCCAGTTTATGCCCAGCGACCTCGACCCCACCACCATCCTGCTGCGGCACAACGCGATGTATCGACACCTGCTCAGCACACGGCAACTGCGCTCGCTGGCCGACAAACCACACATCATCGCCCCGGAAGACCTGGATCGCATCATCCACGCGCGGTTCAGCCTGTTGATCATGAACGTGCTGATCCTGGCGTTGGGGTTACCGTTTTATCTGAAACGCGCCCCGGCGAATCTGCTCAAGCAAACGCTCTTTGCCGCCCCGCTGTGCATGGGGGCATGGGGCGGCGGCATGATCATGTTGCGGATGGGCCCGGAAGGCATTCCCCCAGCCATCATCGCGTGGATGCCGGTGCTGGTTTACCTGCCGATGTCGCTGTTCCTGCTGGATCGGGTGGAGACGTGAGGGCCTAGGCCCCAGGCCCTATTCCTCGCTGCACATGGCTGCGTGATCGTCCGCCGTATTCGAATGACGGTTCGGCCATGATGATCGGCCGGCGCACCGCGACATTCAAAATCAAACCCACCATTGCGAAGTTGGTCACCAGGCTCGATCCACCGTAACTCACAAACGGCAGGGTCATGCCGGTGATGGGCAGCAGGCCGATCGTCATGCCGATGTTCACGGTCATCTGCGTGAAGATGACCGCCACCACCCCCACCGCGACAAGTCGGGCGAATGGGTCCTTGTTCAGCGCCGCCGCGGCTAGCCCGCTTCCCAGCAGAATCAGGTACAGCAACATCACCACCGCCCCACCGGCCAAACCCCATCGTGTGCAGATGACTGCAAACACCATGTCGTTATGCGGTTCGGGTAAACCGTTAAAACGAATCAAAGCCTTGGCGTAGTTGGGCGTGTGACCGACTTCTCCGCCTGCTCCGACCAGCATTCTGGCGCGGTGCCCCTGAAAGCCTGCGCGGTCTTGTTCGCTGGCATCGCCGGCAAGCTGCGCGATCATCGCATCGATGCGCCGTTTCTGGTGCGGGCGTAACAGCGGGTACAGCGCCGGCACTAACATGACGCCGATCAACACAATCATGATGATGTGCTTCAACTTCGCACCTGCGGCAATCATCATCGCAAAAAAGATCGGCAACAGCAGCATCGCCGTGCCGAGATCCGGTTCCACCAGGATCAATCCCATGGGCACAAACGTGGCCACCAACGGAAACAGCAGTCCACGCAGGCTGCGGAAGTTGTCGCGGTACCGCAGGTAACAGGCCAAGGCCAGGATGTAAGCGATCTTTGCAAGTTCACTCGGCTGCACGAGCGCAATTTGCAGATCAAACCACCGCCGTGCACCGTTACGTACCGGCACAATTTCGCGGGGCATGAACGGCAATAGAATAATCACCAGCAACACCATCGCCACCAGCAATAGCGGATACGCCATCGGCACCATCAACCGATGATGCACTAACGCGAACAACACCATCCCCCCCAGCGCCACCACTACGAACACCGCCTGCTTCTTCGCCAGCGCACTCAGCCCATCGGTGGCCGTGGCGGTATCAATCGCCGCGATGCCCACCGCCGTCAACCCCAGCGCCGCCAACACCGCAAACCAACCCACGTTGGCGGTAAAGAAAGGTTGAAGGAATTTAAGTAGACGCATCATGTTTCTACGCAGCGTTCCGCGTTCTCAGTTCTGAGTTCCGAGTTTATAGATATCCCTCGGCTTTCATCGCGTACAGAATCTGGTTGGTCAACGGGCCACTCACCTTACCACCGCTGCCGCCGTATTCCACCACCACCACAATCACATACTTGGCGCGGTCGGCACCATCGGGGGTGACGTGGCAGACGAACCAGCCGTAGTTTCCGCCGAACAGTTCACCGGTTTCGCGCTCGCCGTTGCGGTTCAGGTCGATCCATCGTTTCATGCGGGTTTGCGCGGTACCGGTTTTGGTGCGGTAGGTTGCGCCCGGCAGGGTGAGGATGGGTTCGTGTCCGAAATCGGGGTAGTTAATGTGGTGGGCGGTGCCGTAGTCTTCGTTCGCCGAATCGTGCATGCCCTGCCAGGCGGTGTCGACCACGTTGGGCGGCAGGTGCAGGTCGTAACCATCCTGTTCATCCTGCCGGTGCATCATGATGACGGGGTTGGTGAAGTATCCACCGCGTGCCAGTGCTGCATGCGCGTTGGCCACCTGCAAGGGCGTGGCGCTGATCTGTCCCTGCCCGATGCCGATGAGCACCGCTTCGTTCAGGCCAGCACCTTCGCTCGGCATCAGGCCGGGCAACTCCTCGGCGGGATTCAGGTCCAAGCCCGGTTGGTAACCGAAGCCCCATTTCTCTAGGCCCCAGACCAAACGACCCAGCCCGAGTTTCCTGCCGCATTCGTAGAAGTAGACGTTGCAGCTTCGCGCGATCGATTCGGCCGGGCCAAGCCAACCGTGCCCCGAGTGCTTCCAGCAGCGAGGACTATGCGGCTGATCAGGG
>JANQFT010000506.1 GCA_028277685.1 Phycisphaeraceae bacterium | reverse complement strand
GCCCTGCGGGTCCCTGGGAAAACGTTCCAAGTGCTCGGCGGCGATGCGCCGGGCCTGCTCGAACTCGCGCACATTCATCGCCTGCTCGATCGCCTGGCGTTGCAGCGCGACGTGCTCACGCTGGGCGGCATTCCAGCTCGAAGGCGGCCCGAACGATCGATCCTCCGCCTCGCCTCGCATCACGGTGAATACCGCCGCCGCGATCAGTCCGACCAGCGCCGCCGCGGCCAACACCAGTAATCCGACCTGTCGTTTGGAAGTCGTACTCATTGCCCGTTAGCGTATCAACGACCGTCACGTCGGCCAAGCCGCTGCCTGACGCTGCATCGCCGCTCGGTTACAATCCCGGTTTTCCATAGATACCGATGGAGCCGCGATGAGTGTTGAGTTGGCAAAAACCTACGATCCGCAAGCGGTGCAGGAGGAAACCTGGCGACAGTGGCAAGCCGCAGACGCCTTCCACGCCAAGCCGTCCGATCCCGGCGAACCGTACGCGATTGTGATCCCCCCGCCCAACGTTACCGCCGCGCTGCACCTCGGCCATGCCCTGAACAACACGCTTCAGGACGTGCTGATCCGCTGGCGTCGGATGTGCGGCGACAACGCCATCTGGCTGCCCGGCACCGATCACGCCGGCATCGCCACGCAAACCGTTGTCGACAAGCGCCTCCAGTCCGAAGGCCAGCCGGCCCTCAAAGATTACAAGAAACGCCAAGCCGAGGGCCGGAACGGCCGCGAACAGTTCATCGAAAAGGTCCAGACCTGGAAAGACGAATACGAAGCCCGCATCACCGAACAGCTCAAGGCCATGGGGTGTTCCTGCGACTGGGCCCGCCAGGCCTTCACCATGGACGAAATCCGCGCCAAGGCCGTGCGCGAAGCGTTCTTCCAACTGTTCAAGGACGGCCTGATCTACCGCGGCAAGCGGCTGGTCAACTGGGACCCGGCCACACAAACCGCCCTGGCCGACGACGAAGTGGAAATGCACGAAATCGACGGACACTTCTGGTATCTGAAATACCCGCTGGTCGATGGTGACGCGCACGACCATGTGGCTGTCGCCACCACGCGCCCCGAGACGATGCTTGGCGATACCGCCGTCGCCGTGAATCCCAACGACGCCCAGCGAGCCCACCTGATCGGCCGCAAGGTCCGCCTGCCGATTGTCAACCGCATCATTCCCATCGTGGGTGACGATTACGTCGTGATTCCTGATCCCGATTCCGACGATGCCAAGGCCAAGTACGCATCGGGATTTCTGAAAGTCACACCCGCCCACGATCCCAACGACTGGGAGATCGGCCAACGCCATGAGCTGCCCGTCGTCAACGTCATGGCGCCCGACGGCACGATTTCAAAAGAGCACGGCTGGCCCCCGGAAGAATGGGAACAAGGCACGCACGATGACGTGCTGGAAAATCTGCTCGGCATGGATCGCTACGAAGCGCGGCAAGCCATCGTCGAGTGGTTCCGCGAAAACAATTTACTCGAAGAGGTCAAACCCTATCGCCATACCGTCGGCCACAGCTATCGCTCACACGTGGCGATCGAGCCGTACCTCAGCGATCAGTGGTATGTGAAGGTGACGGACGAGCGTTTGGCCGGCGCAGCACTGCGCGCAATGGACGAATCCCAGCGCAGCGAAGGCAAGTGCGTGTGGACCAACGAACATCCGTTCCGAACGAGCCGCGCCCGTAAGGAAGCGGTCGGCGAGCCGCAGGCATACTTATTGACTTTTGCCAGTTACGGGTCGCGGCTGCATGGCGACAGCCGTGGCTCGGTCCACCACGAGACCAATCTCCCGGGCGAACCGCTGGTCAATGAAAGCGAAGCATTGGCTCAGGCCGAACGTGAGATGATGAGCGGTCAACCATTCACGCTGGATGGACCACAGAGGCAGTCCGTCCTAAAAACACTGCATGAGGTATGTGAACACCGGGGCTGGCGCATGCATGCAGCACATGTGCGCACCAATCATGTGCATATCGTCGTTGAAGCTGACGACACACCCGAAAAGGTGATGAACGACTTTAAGGCATACGCTACACGGCGGATGCGCGAGCGGAAATTGGTGGATGTCGAGGCAAAGATTTGGGCGAGACATGGCAGCACGCGATACCTCAATGATGAATCTTCGTTTGAACAGGCATGTAAATATGTCTTGGAAGAACAAGGCGAAGACCTAAACACGAGCTATCGCAAGGACGAGTCTTCCTCAGCCCGACGACCGCTTCCTCACGGGCGCGGCTCGTCAGATGGCGCCCTGCGTTTCACCCCCCAGCGTTACGCGAAAACCTTCCAGACCTGGCACGAAAACATCCGCGATTGGTGCATCTCACGCCAACTCTGGTGGGGGCATCGCATTCCGGTGTGGCACAAACGCGTCGTGCTCGACGAAGACAACTGGGTGAATGAAATCTGCGGAAAGGCAGGATTGGATTCCATCCTCGACGCCTCGTCTTCTGCCTGCGTGGTGTTCAGGCGTACGTCTGACGGTGGGTTGGTTGACCCGTGTGCGGAATTGATGCCCGTTGTCCACGCGACCATCGGCGAATACGACATCTACGTCTGTGGGACGTCAGACGATGAGTTGCAGGATTTGGAGCCGTTTGGCTTCACCCAAGACCCCGACGTTCTCGACACCTGGTTCTCCAGTGCGTTGTGGCCGTTGAGCACGCTGGGTTGGCCGGAGGAGACGGCGGAGTTAAAGCGGTGGAATCCGACGTCCGTGCTCTCGACGGCACGCGAGATCATCACGCTGTGGGTCAGCCGCATGGTGATGTTCAACATGTACTTCCGCGGTTGCGTGCCGTTCACCGATGTGTTCATCCACGCGATGATCCAGGACGGCGAAGGCCGAAAAATGAGCAAGTCGCTGGGCAACGGCGTCGACCCGCTGGACATCATCCACACCCACGGCGCTGATGCGATGCGCTTCACGCTGGTGCAGATGACCACGCAGACGCAGGACGTGCGCATGCCCGTCGAACGGTGTGAAGAAACCGGGCGCAACACCAGCCCCAAGTTCGACATCGGCCGCAACTTCTGCAACAAGTTATGGAACGCCGCACGCTTCGCGCTGGGTAATTTCGACGATGCGCCAACCCCAAGCGCAAGCGAGGGGACCCGCTCACTCGCCGACCGCTGGATTCTCTCCCGACTGGCACGGACGATCCGCCAGACCGGCCAGGCCCTGGGCGAATACCAGTTCAACGCCTATGCCCAGGGACTTTACGACTTCTTCTGGCGGGACTTGTGCGACTGGTACCTCGAAGCGATCAAA